>NZ_JASDDA010000067.1:0-17101 GCF_030407645.1 Pseudoalteromonas sp. APC 3495
TGTTAGATATAAACATCTTAACTCTCTTAGTGATTGTTTCAGCGATGTTTTATAATGTTCGAACGTAAAATATCATTTACCGAACTCTTTGGTATAGTTTTGCTCAAGGTGTTTATCTGCGTAACGCATATAAATTAAAGTTTGAGTTGAATTATTACCTTTCAATATTTAATCCCCATCGTGGCGGTTAAATCTCGGTCCTTAAGTCATCACCCTATCTGTTGGTGTACCAGACTTAAGAGGCTCTATGTATGTTGTTAATAAAAAAGCCGCACACAGCTTTTTACAGCGATACATAAACAACACTTTATATTTTTTTAGTTAGTACAATCCAATTTTATTGGGTTAATACTATTTATTTTTTGCATCTCAATTTAAAACAATGGTTTTAGAGACGGTGTACGCGTGTGTAAAAAAAGTGTGGGCAATGATAAACAAATTCGACGTTATGTTTTAAACATAGCGACCTGGTTTCATTCATCAGTGTGATGAATACAAATAAAATGGAAAGTTGAGCATTTATGCAAAAGTTAAATTGGCGACGTATCGTACTTAAAGTGGGCAGTGCCTTAATTGCACCCGATCAAGATGGCTGTCGTTCACGCTACTTGTTAACCATCGCACAGTTTATCGTTCACTGTCGCGCACGTGGTATAGAGGTTATTTTAGTGTCATCAGGCTCTGTAGCGGCAGGCTCGCATTTATTTCCATCAGAGAAGCCGCGCTCAGTTGTTATGAAAAAAGCCATGGCAGCAGCAGGGCAAACAGAAATGATGGCCATGTGGGATCGTTTCTTTGATTTTCCTTCGGCGCAGCTACTATTAACTCATGGTGACCTACGTGACCGTGAGCGCTATCAGAGTATCCGTGAAACCGTATTTACCTTGTTAGAACACGGCGTGCTACCTATCATTAATGAAAATGATGCGGTGACAACAGATGATTTAAAAGTGGGTGATAACGATAACTTATCAGCTATGGTGGCAGCTGCCGCTGACGCTGACGCATTAATGATTTTTTCAGATGTAGATGGGCTGTATGACAAAAACCCAAATCTGCATGACGATGCCGTATTATTGCCTGAAATAAAATCAATTGATGATTCTATTTATGCTATGGCAGGATGTGCTACCAGTGCAGTAGGCACCGGTGGTATGAAAACCAAGATTGAAGCGGCAGAAAAAGCCACATCACATGGTATTGCAACGTATATTATTAATGGCTTTAAAGAAGAAACCTTTACTCGTTTATTAGCGGGCGAAAATCCAGGTAGTGTGTTCTTGCCTTATGAAAAACCAATGCAAGACTCTATTCACTGGATGACACATACCGCAAATGAACAAGGTGAAGTGGTTGTCGATGGGTCATTTGATGATTCACTAGAAGGCGAAGACGGCTGTTTACGAGGCGATGAGATCAAGGAAGTACATGGCGAGTTTGCTGTGGGCGATACTATCTTAGTTCGCAGTGAAGATGGTACGCGTTTAGCTAAAGCCACAGCAAATTACAGTAGCTGTTTGTTAAACTTTATTGCAGACAACGAGCAGAGTGAATTCAGCGAAAAAATGCAGGATTCAATTGGACCAATTATTTCAGAAAAAGATATCGCATTATTGGAGAAGTCATGAGTTTAATTACGGATATATCACGCCAAGCAGCAAAAGCTGCACATACACTTGCTTTACTCGATACCGAGGCTAAAAACAACGTGTTAACCGATATGGCAGCGGCATTAAGAGATCAAAAAGAATTTATAATCAAAGAAAACGAAAGTGACCTAAGCGCTGCGCGTGACAATAATTTAGCAGCGTCAATGATAGACCGTTTAACATTAAATGATGAGCGCATTGAAGCGATGGCTGAAGGTATCGAAGTGATTGTTTCACTTGATGATCCGGTTGGCCAGTTACGTGATATCACTGAACGTCCAAATGGCATTAAAATTCGAAAAATGCGTGTACCACTGGGCGTGGTATGTATGATTTACGAAGCACGACCTAATGTAACGGCTGACGCGGGTGCATTGTGCTTTAAGTCGGGTAATGGTGTTATTTTGCGCGGTGGTAAAGAAGCGCTTAAAAGCTCACAAGCCATTGCTAGTGTAATGCACAGCGTGCTTACTAAACATGGTTTGCCAACGGCGCTAATTTCAGTTATTCCAGATCCTGACCGTGCTTTACTAATGGAATTAATGCAGCAACGCGACAGTATTGATTTAATTATCCCACGTGGCGGTGAAGGGCTTATTAACTATGTAACAGAAAACAGTACAATTCCTGTTATTCAGCACTTTAAAGGCGTGTGTCATTTATACGTAGATAAAGATGCAGACTTAGAAGTGGCACTTAATCTACTACTTAACGGTAAAACTCAACGTACTGGCGTATGTAATGCCTTAGAAGGGTTAGTAGTACACCAAGATGTTGCTGATGAGTTTTTAAACCTCTGCGCGGTAGTGCTTCGCCAAGAAGGCGTAAAAATAAATGCTGATGCCAAAGCGGCTGAGTACTTTGATAATGCCACTGTGCTTGCAGATAACGAATTTGGTGAAGAATATTTAGATTTAGAAATTGCTATTCGTATAGTGCCAAGCTTTGATGCAGCCGTTGAGCACATTGCTCAATTTGGCTCAAATCATACCGAAGTTATCTGTACTAAAAACGATGCTGCGGCAGAGTTATTCCAACGTAGTGTGGATGCATCGGTTGTTATGGTTAATGCGTCATCACGTTTCTCTGATGGCTCACAACTAGGTTTAGGCGCCGAGATTGGTATTGCAACGACTAAGTTGCATGCTTATGGTCCAATGGGGCTTGAGTCACTAACGACTGAGAAATATTTAGTTAATGGTGTTGGTCAAGTTCGCGAATAACTTACCCAACCTAATAAACGATAAAAATGCCGGGCTTTTGCTCGGCATTTTTGATCTCGATTTAGCAAAATCAAACAACTAAGCAAACATAAAGATTAAAACAGGGCAAAAAATTATTAACAGAGAAATTTATTTAGAATATAAAAATAAGGATATTACTTAAAGGAGAGAGTAGGAAAGTGGTGGAGCTAAGCAGGATCGAACTGCTGACCTCCTGCGTGCAAGGCAGGCGCTCTCCCAGCTGAGCTATAGCCCCACATTCCTAATTTACATAGACTGTAAATGCTTAAGTGCTGAGTCTCAAGCGGGGTGAACTTTAAATATTTTTACGATTTTGGTCAAGTATTTTTTCACAAATTTTTCCGTTTTAACTAATTTTTGTTAAACTCGAGCTCAATATTTACTAAAACGACAATACATAATGAAAAAATACGCGTTAGTTTTCATGATTTTCCTTTTTGGTTGTGCCAGTTCAGTAGATGAACCGCCCTACGAAATTAATAATAAACAATTTTATGACACCCTTGATGAGCAAGGTAACAAGCTTTTTGCTTATGTGGTTTCTGTAAAGGCTAAAAGTCGTGAGCAAATTAATATCAATAAAAGACTAACCCGCAGTGATGTTCAGCGTTTTGCTGAGCAAGAGCATTTTGAAGAGTCGAGTGTTTTAAAATTACAATTAGAAGATCAAGCGGTAGAGTTTCTTAATAAAGAACTAGCACAGCGTAACTATTGTGCAAATAAGCATGAAATAAACGAAGTACTATGGCGTGATTTAAGTGTGCAATTAAGAGGGCGTTGTTTGTAGTATGTTAGCGGATAAACAAAAACTAGCGGCAGTGTTAGCCCAACTAAATATAGAATATGACGTAATAGAACATCCAGCGCTACATGGCAGTTTAGATGCCGATGAACTGATGGTAAATCGCCCAGGAACACGCTTAAAAAACCTATTTTTGCGAGACAACGAAGGTAAGCGTCATTTTTTAGTGATCACCGCGCATGATAAACAGTTAGATTTAAAGTCACTTGCTAAACAGCAAGGGCTATCGCGCTTAGGCTTTGCCTCTAATGAGCGCTTGGCTAAATACTTAAAGGTTGCACCTGGTTGCGTGTCAATGCTCAGCTTAATGAACGACAAACAACGAGGTGTAACACTTTGGCTTGATCAAGATATTTGGTTTGGCGATTTATTTCATTGCCACCCGTTTGAAAATACCCAAACATGGTTATTAACTAAGCCTGATTTACTGCGTTTTTTTGACTTTACTGAGCATCAGCCGCGGGTGATGTTTTTGCCATCGCGTTGAGCCCACAAAATAAGCCCCAGTCCACACAAACACACAGCGAGTAATGTTGCCATAAACGCCGTTTGTCCATGAGTTTGATAAACCACCCCTGGTAATAACGAGCCCAGTGCGCCGCCGCTGTAATAAAATGATACATAGCACCCGTTGGTAACGCTTGGCGGTGCGTGACTGATTTTATTAACCAGTGGTGCCGCTGTGGAATGAATCACAAACATAGCGCCGCAAAAGAGTGTGAATGCAATTAAAAACAACAACAGTGAATGACTCATTAATAACACAATACTGAGGTTATAAAACACGAATACCGCGGCCAACAATCGCCAGGCTGAAGTCATTTTTTTTAATAGCCAAGGAGTGAAAATAGAAGCCAAAGCACCCACCAAATAGCCACTATAAACAAAGCCAATGTCGCGCGTGTTATTAATTAAAAAGGTATTTTTTAAAATAAAAGGCAAGTAGTTTAATAATGCTGCAAAGCAAAAAAACATACAAAAAATGGCACCATAGAGCTTAAGTGCAGAGCCCTCTTTAAGTTGTTTTATATAATCTAATGGTGATAAAACCTCGGTTGATTTAACGAGATTAAAACGTTTATGGGGAATACTTAACGCTAGAATAATCAGCATGGCTGCTATTAGGTAATAAAAACTCTGCCACGACCAAACATCGCTAAAGAGCGCAGCCAATACACGACCAAAATAACCACCGACAATCGTACTACCTATATATAGCGTCATATTTTTTTGTAATGTATCGGCTTGATAGCTCATACCAATAAAGCTGGTCATGGCAGTCAATGCGGCAGGTAAAGTCAGTCCTTGTAAAAACCTTACCAGTAGAAGTAATTCAAAACTCGGGGCATAAATAAATAAGATACAACCCACACCCAGTAACAACATAGCGAAGCGTAATATCAATAAAGGGTTTCGCTTAGCTAAAAACAGTCCATACACCAAAGGGGCAATAGCTAAAGGCAACATAGTGGCCGTCATTAAGCTGCCTGCAACAGCAGGAGCAACATTAAATTCAGTTGCAAATAAACTTAATAATGGCTGTGGTGCGTATAAAACAAAAAAAATGAAAACTGAACAGATGAGTAGGTGAGGTAAGCGCATTAACTGCCATATACATTGCTTATTAGTTGAGCTGCATTATATACAAAACTGCTAGGGTTTTCATAAATTAACCTTTATTGCGCTAAATCATGCTTTGTTTTCAGTAGTTTGTTAGATTAATACCAATAGCGCTGTTATTTACGCTCGTTGGTGATTAAAATAGCATTAATATTCGTTTTTAGTGGGAACACGCCATGGGGTCACTACAAGAGCAATTGCTCCAAGCTGGTTTAACAACATCACATAAAGCTAAAGTTGCTAAATCAGAAAAGCGCAAGCAACAGAAAAAGCAAAAGAAGGGAGCGACGAGCAACCCGAACGATTTACAAAAGCATATTCAGCAAACTAAGTTGGAGCAGCAGCAAAAAGCTGAAGAGCTCAATAAAGCGCGCCAAGAAGAATTAAAGCAGCGCGAACAAGTCGCGCGTGTGAAGCAAATTTTAGAGCATCATAATCAAGAGTCAATTCGCGGTGAGCGTACCTTTAACTTCACTTATGAAAATAAAGTGAAAGGGCTTGATGTGAATGAGCAAACGCAAAAGGCGCTCTCGGGCGGGCGTTTAGCTATTTGTGTGTTAGAAGGTCAGTTTTACGTATTAGAAGATGAGCCTGCGCGTAAAGTGGCTGAGGTGGATGAAAAGTATATTGTGTTTCATGTTAAGCCTGAAAATAAAGCCAAAGATGAAGACGATCCGTATGCTGATTTTGAAGTGCCAGACGATCTTATTTGGTAAGCCTATTAAGTATCTGCTCAGTTAAAGCAAGCTAGTATGTGTTTTATGAGGGATACACGTATTTGTTCTGATTGATCGTCAAACCTTACCAAGGACGTATGCTTTTTAAAGATTTATTGACTACAATAATCACAACCGTTTTTTTTAACCGTAAAAAGAAGAGTAAATACAATGAGCAAGATAAAAACACTTTTATTAGGCGCGGGTATTGGTTTAGCCGCAAGTTTTTCATTTTCAGCAGCCGCTGCAGATGGCGCTGCACTTTACACAGCTAAAAATTGTCAAACATGTCATGGTGCAGAAGGTAAAGCACCTATTATGGCGATGTACCCTAAACTAAATGGTCAAAACAAAGAATATTTAGTAGCGCAAATGAAAGACATCAAGTCAGGCGCTCGTAACAACGGTATGTCTATGGCGATGAAAGCGATGGTTGCGACTGTGACTGATGAAGAATTTGAAGCGATTGCCGATTACCTATCAAAAGTACAATAACCGTTAACGCTAATTAAAAAGAGCCACACCTATGTGTGGCTTTTTTATTTGGTGATTGCCATCATGCTAATACTCATTTAGACTTCTAAACATCTACAATCACTAGCGCTATGCTGTGTTTTAAAAGGCTTGTTATGTTTGATTTACCCCAGCTCAATTTAAAAAATAAAGTATCAGAACAAGAGTGGCAACTACGTGTTGATTTAGCCGCATGTTATCGATTAGTTGACCATTTTCGTTGGGGGGATTTAATTTATACGCACCTTTCTGCTCGCCTACCGGGCACTGATCATTATTTAGTGAATGCCTTTGGCTTAACGTTTGATGAGATCACTGCATCTAACTTAGTCAAAGTAGATTTAAATGGCCGCATTATTGACGATACACCCTTTAATATTAACCCGGCGGGGTTCACTATTCACAGTGCCATTCACGAAGTACGTGAGGATGCCCATTGCGTTATACACCTGCACACCAAAGAAACGATTGCGGTTGCAACACAAAAAGAAGGGCTGTTACCGCTAAGTCAGTATTCGATGTTTTCATTGCCGTCTCTGTCTTACCATGGCTATGAAGGTTTAGCGGTGAATGACGATGAGCGTAAACGCCTGCAAACAGATTTAGGCACCACCAATCATATGCTATTGGTCAACCACGGCGGTTTAACAGTAGGCCCAACGGTAGGCGATGCGTTTATGCGCTTTTATGACCTTCAGCGTGCCTGTGAAATACAGTTAGCCATTCAATCAAGTGCGCAAGAAGCGGTGGCTGTGCCTCAAGCTATTATTGATAACATTTATAACCAAGCGAACGTCGTTCACAGCGGCAGTACAGGGGGCCAGCTAGCATGGCCTGCCATGTTACGAAAAGCGTATCGTCTTGATCCTAGTTTTGCAAAATAACCCACTGAAGGTTAATAAGGAATTTTTATGAAAGTAAATCGCGTTGAAGTCTTTGATATTCATTGCCCTGATCGTCCTGCATGGACGCCGGTATTTGTTCGAATTCATACCGATGAAGGTATTAGCGGTGTGGGTGAAGCAGGTCTTGCATACGATTTAGGCCACAGTGCCGCTGCTGCGATGATCAAAGAAATGGCCGATGCCTTTTTAATTGGCCATGACCCGTTTCAAACTGAAAAACTATGGTCGCGCATGTTGCGTGAAAGTTTTTGGGGTCTAGGTGGTGGGCCGGTGGTTTACGCAGCAATGAGTGCGATTGATACGGCGCTTTGGGATATAAAAGGTAAAGCATTGGGTTTACCGGTTTATCAGTTGCTTGGCGGTAAAGTTAACGACAAGCTGCGTACTTATGCATCACAGCTGCAGTTTGACTGGGACAGTGAATTTAAAGCGCTGGTACAGCCACAAGAATATGCAGAAGCGGCACTAAAAGCGGTGGCGGAAGGTTACGATGCGGTAAAGGTCGATCCAATTCAATACGATAAAGACGGCAACACCTATTACGACCGCACAAATATTATTTCTCGTCCAGAAATGAAACTATACCGCGCACGTATGCAGGCTATTCGAGAGGCCGTGGGTGACGAAGTAGATATTATTTTTGAATGTCATAGCTTACCAGGGGCGACATCGGCAATTCAAATTGGTGAAATTGCAGAAGAATTTGACTGTATGTATTTTGAAGAGCCGGTGAATTACTTAAACCATTCATTACATGCAAAAGTGGCTGACAAAGTGGCTGTGCCTATTGCAGGCGGCGAGCGCTTGTATAACCGCTGGGGTGTACGTCCTTATTTAGAAGATCAAAGTATTGATGTACTACAGCCAGATATCGGCTTATGTGGTGGCTTTACCGAAACTAAAAAAGTATGTGATTACGCTGATATTTTTGATGTGCGTATTCAGGCACACGTATGTGGAGGGCCGGTTGCAACGGCGGCATCATTGCACTTAGAAACAGCGATCCCTAACTTTTTAATTCACGAGCATCATACTTACGCGATTAAAAAGTGGAATAGAGAGCTATGCTTACAAGATCCACAACCTAAAAATGGTTTTTTTGAAGTATCTGAAGAACCAGGTCTTGGGATTGAGCTTAACGATGAAATTGTAATGCGCTCACAACGCGTAGAAATAAAATAGTTTACTCTGTTGAGAAATAGCCGGTAAGTGAGTTGTCACTTACCGGCTTTTTTATCGCTGTGGGTTTATTTTACAAAGTACTTGTTTTAGTTCAATGGTTGCTTTGCTATCAAGGTGGCGAACAAAACAGTGCTCTCCCTTAGTCACGAGCTCAAATTGATCTGGCATATTAAGTTGCTTGCCCATAATAGGGTTGCCCTGAGGATCTTTATGATTAAGTTGCTCAAGGGTAACCGTGCTTGAGGTGACAAAAACATCGTCTGCTAATTGAACCTGCGAGCTATGCAGCAGCTGCGCAATTGCGTCGGCTACTTTAGCGCTATTAGGCTCAATTAGTAACGCATGTTGCAATTTAGGTGTGGGCTCTGAGCTTTGTGCTAAGCACCCACTTAAAAATAGCGAAATTGCAGTTATTGCTAATAAAATCTTCATTGCTTATCTCATGTTATCGCTAAGAATAATATTCTGTTTAAGTACAGTCTGAATTCGCGCGTCTTTTACTTCAGGCATATCGGTGGCGATAGTGGGCGCAAAACCGAGAACACTATTTATTGAGCTTGGGGCTGGGCAACTGCCGGTTGCTCTATAACTAAGTGCGGTATTAAGTAAGCCTTCACTTGCATCACCTAAGCGTTTGCTAAAGTCATCGGCAACAGCACAGCCTGCAATAAGTACGGGCTGGCGCGCATTATCAATGGTATTTTGCGGTGCAAAGCCATCTGAATATTCACCAAAACCTTTGTTATTTTCGCCAGTAAATTGAATGGTAAAATAAGTAGTGTCGCAGTTATCGGTTGGGTAAAAGCCATACGGTTTACCACAGGTGCCAGCCCCTATCTGAATGATTTCAACATCGGCTCCGCGCAGCCCGTTAATTATAGCCTCACTGGCTGAGCAGGTACTGCTGGTGGTGAGTACAAATACCCGATCTAAATTTAACGTTGGTAATGGGGTGCCTGCAGCTATTGCAGGGTTATTTTCAAACCCGACAAAACGATTTGTAAAGGGCATGGGGGTCAGTGTTTGCCCTGTGATAGGGTTGGTATTGGGGTATTTATCGTTAAAAATAGTGCGTTCAAATATTTTGCCTTGGGTATTGCTACCTGCCACCATATAGCCTACTTGGCTGGCCATTTGTAACAAACCACCGCCGTTATAGCGCACATCAATGACTAAATCTTTAATGCTGCTGGCAGCGAGTTGGTTAAAGGCGTTGTAAAGCTGCGTTTCGGCTATCGCGTTGTGGCTATTAAATTGAAAGTAACCCACATCGCCGTTTGCTAAATCAGTACGTACGTTCATTACTGGTTGCGACTCGATATTTTGAGATGTGAGCGTAACAATGCGATTTTCATTAGTGCTGATATCCCTAAATACAAATTCGGTAACTTTACCTGTTTGTTCTGGGAATAAACCTGCGTTAATAATAGCTACCTCGCTTGATGAGGTCGCGTTAATAAAATCAACACCATCAACTTCTAAAAGCTCAAAGCCCCTAATAATATTTTGATTACTAGCAGGGGTATTTGGCTCGGTATAGCTAACAATTGCTTGGCGCGGCGCACTACCAGCGATTATTTTTATATTAAAGCCATAACCAAAGCTTAGGCCTGATTGATTTTGTCTTTGCCACTCATCGGTTGGCAAACTAAAGTGAAAGTTATCTTTTTTCGCACCCGACTCAGTCAGTTGCTCCGTTTTTAAAGTATTAAAGTAATCAATGACGCCTGACGTTAATGCCGGATTAGTATCAATAATTTCGTCGTACCATAAGTAGGTTTCGTTACTCCAAGAGCGTAGCCAGTTTTTTTCATTAATTGCTTGGCATTGACCTTTAAATTGCCCTGAGCTAGCAAATACACCAGAAGTCCAGCCGCTATTGTCTGTTGTTGGGTTGGTCGCATTGTCGCTACCTCCACCGCCACAACCTGTTAATAAAGCGGCTAGCGAAAAAGGGAGTAATGTGTATTTGAGAGAAGATGAATTAAAAATGGCCATACGTATGCTCGTTTTTTAAACTGTTGAGCTAAATATAGCGGTTTTTATTTAGAGTTGATAGAGGCGCGCTGCATTTTTGTAACTCAAATGTTGCCATGTAAGATCATCCCTACATAGGCTTCGATAATGTTGCCATAACTCATTGTAGTTAATGTTAATTTGGCACACGGGGAAGTTGCTGGCAAACATCACTCTTTGCATACCAAAATGCTTTAAAATATGTGTTAAACACTGCCTTTGCTGCTCGCTATTAAGCATGAGTAATTCAAAGCCTGAAAACTTCATCGCAACATTAGGCTGTTGTGCGAGTAATTCAATGGCGCGTTGCCAGTTAGCAAGGTTGTGTGCAAGCCCTGCGTGATTAATGATGATTTGTAAGTCACTAACTTGGTTGGCATAAGAAATAAGTTGCTCGGTGATATTGAGGTTTTCTATTTCAAATTGCGCTTCAAAATGCAGTTTTAAGTGGCACAAGTGGCGCAGGTTATCGAGACAATGAGGGTTCAATAAGCGCGTGGCATCATGACCTTCAGTGATATCTCTAATGCCGACAAGGGATGAATGTTTTAGATGTTTAAGTGCTAGTTTAAATGCGTTATTTGGCTGGTTAATTGTTGCAAAGCTAATCGCTTTGTAAGGTAGCCTTTTTATATGCTTTGCTAACCAGTTTAATTCATTAATAGGTTGCTCATTATCAAAGCCAGCTTCTATATGCACTAAACCAACGAGTTCAAAGTCCGTACTTTTGATTAGTTTAGCAACGCTAATCGGTTGTTTTATTTTATCTAAGTTAGGCCAAGCGGGTGGGTTAGCACCTTGCAGCCAGGTGTATTGACCCTCCAGCAAATTAAAAAAATGCACATGCGGGTCAATAATTTTAGTACTCATTGCGCTGTGTAACCGCCATCAATGCGTTGCAAACTGCCGGTAATAAAGCTGGCTTCTGGACTTACTAAAAAGTTTACCAGTGCTGCAACTTCATCGGCTTGGCCTAAACGATTAAGAGGTTGTAAAGCAGCTTCTTCGGCAACAATATCTGCCTTATTTGCGCCACTTTTTTTGCAGTATGCATCAATCGCATTATGAAATAACGGTGTTTCTATGGTGCCAGGACACACGGCATTAGTGCGAATATTAAAGCTTGCGTAATCTAAGGCGGTGGTTTTAGCCATCGAAGCCAATGCATGTTTAGTCAGGTTATAAGCAAATGAGTTTTGTTTGCCAATAATGGCCTGATCTGAGGCAATTAACACAATAGCGCCATCTTGTTGTGCTTTCATGGCTGGTAATACGCTTTGTATAGCCGCGTACGCACCTTTAACATTCAGTGCCATTAACGCATCGAATGTCGCTTCATCGGTTTGCTCAATTGTGGCACTTAGGTGCTTGCCAGCATTTGAAACAAGTACATCAATGCGTTGTGTTTTTTCAATAATAGCCTGTATACACTGGCGTACGGCGGTTACATTACTAACATCACATTGATGAAAAACACCACTCTCACTGGGTTCAATATCTAGGTTATGAACCTGATAGCCGCTCGTTAATAATCGCTGAACCACAGCAAAGCCAATGCCTTTAGAGCCACCGGTTACTATTGCAACTTTTGACATACTTGTTCCTTTAATTAGCAATTAATGTGCGTGGCCGCAACCACCTTCAGCATGAACATGTCCGTGAGAAATCTCTTCGTTTGTTGCTTCTCGAACTGAGACAACCTCAACATCAAAAGTCAGCGTTTTACCAGCAAATGGGTGGTTTAAATCACAATCAGCATTAAAGCGGCCTACTTTTACAATGGTTACTTGGTGGCGACCTTGGTTTGATTGCACCATAGCAGTCATGCCTGGTTTCCATACTTTTACATCACCTTGAAGGTGCTTAAGCGGAATGCGCTGAATTAAGTCATCAACACGCTCACCGTATGATTCACTTGGAGATAACGTAACGCTAAATTTATCACCAGCGGCTTTACCTTCAAGTGCGGTTTCTAAACCTGGAAGCATGCCTTCGCTGCCGTGAATATAACTTAATGGCGCGTCGTTTAGGCTGCTTTCGATTTGTTCACCCGCTTCGCTTAGGGTGTAATGAAATTCAACGGCCGAATTTTTACTGATTTGCATGCTTGTCTCTTTGAGTTTTAAATTAATTAAAGGCAATTTTACGCGAAATACTGCGCTTTAGAAACTTAACGTGGATGATTTAATGTATTTTGTAAGTCGAGTAACAGGTCTTTTTTCGCCGGTGTAGTTTTTGGCGTAGCGGCTTGAGGTATAAATAAAACCAACTGAGTCCCAGGTTTTAATACGCTTGAGGCAGATAATTTATTCCAACGCGCTAAATCGCTATGAGCAACGCCGTATAACTGACTTATATTCCAAAGGTTATCACCGGGTTTTACGTGGTAATCTACCTCGATGGTTGGAATGATTTGCTCTTTTTGTTCTAGATAAGGGCTTATTTTATAGTTAATAGTGAGCGACTCAGGCAAAGTTTGCGGCTCCCCTAAAATAAGCTTTTCGCCAACGCCAATAAAGTTATTTTGCTTATTATTGAGCTGTTTTAATACTTCTAAAGGCAAGCCAAAATGCCTAGCAATACCGTACAGCGTGTCATTTTTCTTAACGATGTATTCGCCTGCAAAATTGGCTTTAAAAAAGCGGTTTTTTAATAAAGCTTGTTGCTCTATAGGTAATAACAGAGTGTGCGGTCCATGGGGAGAGCTTTGATTTTTTAAATAACCCCGATTAAGGGCATGCAGTTGTTTGGCGCCCATGCCAGAGAGCTTGGCCATAACTGAAAAATCAAACTGTTTTGCCACATTTAGCGAGGTAGTCAGTGCTTTATAAGGAAGCTTTGGCCGTTTAAAATTTGCCTTAGGGTGTTTCACTAAATAGCTCAGTGCTAATAGTTTTGGTACATAGTCAGCGGTTTCTTTTGGCAGTGTTAGTGCCCAAAAGTCAGTTGATTTACCTCGTTTTTGATTGCGTTTTATAGCGCGCTTAACTCGGCCTTCACCGGTGTTATAGGCCGCAAGTGCATGTAGCCAATTACCATCAAAACGTTTATGTAAATAGCTCAAGTAATCAAGTGCCGCATCGGTTGAGGCTAATACATCCTGGCGTCCGTCGTACCATTGATCTGATTTAACCCCAAAATGATGCGCGGTTGCTGCAACGAGTTGCCACACTCCCACAGCGTGCTCGCTTGAGCGTGCGGTAGGTCTAAAGCCACTTTCTACAAACGGTAACAAGGCGAGCTCCATCGGCAAGCGCTTTTGCTCAACTTTTTTTACAATATGGTATAAAAAAGGCTCTGCACGTCGAGACACTATTTTTAAATAATTAGGCTGTTTTAAATACCAGTTAATGCGTTTTTTTAACGCTTGATTTTGCTCAACCGGTAAATGTAAGTTATCAGCAATATGTGCCCATAACTCTGTGGGTTGAGCTATTTCAGGGGCTTTGGGGGTGGCTTTTTTATTAATGACTTTGTGAGTGTTTTTAGAGGTCGGCGTATTTGATAATGCCGGTTTTGACTCTACAGGTGTGGGAACTGCAGGCGCAATGATCTCTGGCTGAGTGGTTTTACAGCTGCATAGCAATACAATGGCAAAGCATAAGATCAAGTGACGCATTTTGTTCCTTTTTAAAAAATATATTTCCATATTTTAACACAATCCATTGTGTTCAGTTATTGACTGTTTTTAGCGCGAAGTAATCCCGATTGCAAAAATAAGTGACTTGATTTTATATCAAGTGGTTCTTGTTGATAAGGTTTTAGTGCCTCACTAGGGAAGTCTTTTTGTAATTGCTCAATACTGGCTTCAGGGTTATTTTTAGCATGATCCGTAATCGCTTCTAAAAACGTGAGTGACTGTTTTAGTTTAACTTTATCGACTAAATCGCCATGTCCAGGAATAAAAAGTGACAGCGTATTATTATTTATATATTTTTTTAATAAGCGTTGCCATTGCTTAAGCTCGCCATGCCCAGGGTAGGGTAACCAATCGATGATATCACCACCAATTAAGGTTTTACCTTTGTCGGCAAGTAGTGTTAAATCGCCATTAGTATGTGCCTGATGCGGGTTTATAGTGAGTGTATAGCCACCTAAATCTAACGTTTTAGATTCACTAATACTCATTTTTGGTGGTGTTAATTGATAGTCTTGCCAGCGAAATAAGCGCTTTTTAGCGCGGGTAAGCTTTTCTCGCCATTGAACTTGCTCAGCATCGGGTAAGGTGGCTAATCGTTGATAGCTCAGCTCAATGCTTTTCTCGAATCCCTCTAGCTTGTCTGTTAAGGCTTGCTGGTAAAGCGAAAAGTCGTTAGCGACTTGTTGGTGAGTAATAAGTTTTGCGTCTGGGAAGTAATGCTGCATAACCGCCATCCCCAGTAAGTGATCGTCATGAAAGTGGGTTGCAACTAAATAACACAAAGGCGTCTTTAGACGTTGTTTTAGCTCAGTTACCAGTTGTTCTACCGCCGCAAAGTTACCACTGGCATCAACGAGTAATGCACATTCACTGCCTTCAATTAATACTTGGTTAGAGTCGTAAAAACGAAGTCTTTCAGGTTGCTTAAGAAATTGAATATTAGCTGACAACGGTTGCCACTCAATTGCCGCCTCGCTTTTTGTTTGCATAAACAAGCAAATTAAAGGCAGTAAGCACTTACCTATTTTTTGAGCTTTACTTAAAAATGGTTGCATCTTTATCTCTAGCTGTATTTTTGACGGTAAAAACAATAAAAGCGCAAAATGCGCTTTTATTTAGTGTGCTCAGAGTTCGAGCTTAAGTACTGACTCAATTTATCAATGAGTTGATCTTGATATTCAAGCTCAACTGATTTTTGAGTTTTCGCTTCAAGCAATTCGTGGCTTAAATTTAAGGCAGCCATAAGTAATGCTTTTTGATCATTTCTGACTGTTGAACGTTGTTTCATTTGTTCAACTAAATCATTCAGATTTTTGGCGGCCGCTTTTAGTGCCTCTTCTTGCCCCGCAGGACAAGCAAATTGCTGCTCTTTACCAAGCAATTCAACAGTGACTCGCTGGTTTTGCAGCTCAGACATTAGCTTGCCTGTTGCGCGCTTTGTAATTTATCTAACAATGATGACAAGGTAGTACTTGCATCTTTTTGTTTTTCTTCATTTTCAAGGGCTTCTAACTGCAATAACTCATTTTCATCAAGTAGCTTGCTGTTTTGCTCTTTAAGCTCTGAAATATCAGTTTGTAACTGATTATTACGGGTAATTAGTTGGTCGATCAGTTGTTCGAGTTGTTGAAGAGTGTTGTTGTTCATAAATGCGCTCATATAACTGTAATTAATGTCATGCAAATGTAAAGCAAAGTGTGTTTATTTGCCAGCATTTACGCTGGTTTTAGGTGATTTTTATTCTATGTTAAGGGATAATTCACGCTATTGGCTTTTTCATTCAGAAGCGGTTCACGTAAACCCCCGCTTTTGCTGGTATCGATTGTCAAAGTAGTGTGCTTATGGTTCACTGATTTTATTAAATAGCGTATGGTGAAAATAAATAATGCTTAGTTACAGACACTCCTTTCATGCGGGTAACCCTGCCGATGTACTTAAACATTTAGTGTTAGCGCAAGTACTGGGTTATCAAACAATTAAAGATAAGCCGCTTGACTATATTGATACGCATTCGGGGGCTGGTTTTTTTGAGCTTGCTGCACCTGACGCGCAAAAAACCCAAGAGTACCAAGATGGCATTGAAAAACTGTGGCAACATACTAGCCAACACAGTGCCTTAAATGACTACATTGAACTAATAAAATCATTTAATGAGAGCGCATCGCTGGCGTTTTACCCAGGCTCACCAAAAATAGCCGAGCACTTTTTACGCCGTCAAGATAAGGGCTGGTTTTTTGAGCTGCATCCGCGAGATTTAGTCTTACTTGAAGAAAACATGCAAGGTAAGCGTTCTATTCGTGTACGCGGCGAAAATGGGTTTGCAGGCTTAATTGGTTTGTTACCGCCAGCTTCGCGCAGAGCCTGTGTGTTAATAGACCCACCTTATGAAATAAAAGACGATTACAATACGGTAGTACAAACCATTGTTAAAGCACATCAACGCTTTGCAACAGGGACTTACATGATCTGGTATCCGGTTGTGGACAGAGAACGTATTGATAATATGGAGCAGGGTTTAATTGACGCGGGCATTAAAAATATTCAATTATTTGAATTAGGTACTGAAGCAGATACAGAAGTACATGGTATGACCGCCTCTGGAATGATAGTGATAAATCCACCCTGGAAGCTGAAACAAACTATGGATGACGTGTTACCTGAACTAGTAAGCTTGTTGAGTAAGCCAAGTGGCTTTTATCGCAGCGAGCAGTTAGTTGCCGAATAAAAATAAATAAGCCTAGGGTCTGTTGACCTTTGCGGATTAAAATTTGTTCAAACTAGGGGCGGTTTAATCGCGGCGCGAGGTTTGTAACC
>NZ_JASDDA010000068.1:0-15011 GCF_030407645.1 Pseudoalteromonas sp. APC 3495
AGGCTAATGTCGACATTAGCTTGATCAAAATAGGCCAAGTATGCGTATTTATTGAACGAAAGCTTAAAAATGACCGACTAACGCAAAAAAAGTTAAATAATTATCGCAATTAGTTTAAATCCATCAGTTAATTGGTGAATTTTTTTGCTACAATTGGCGGGCAAATAAAGTGAATGAGTTTAATGTCGCCAAATTCAGTGGTTACTGTACTTAGTTGGTGAGATTGTACTTGTTTACAAATTGTTTTTACGGAAGCGATACTATAGTCATTTGGTTTCATACTCGAGCTAACTTAATCAACTATTTGAGCAAGTCAGGATTATTCGAGCAGGAGGCTGTGAATAACCTTGTTTTAAACAAGGGTTTTAATTATGATCGTTTCTCTTTTAAAATTCGAAAAATTAACCTGCTGTAACTGATGTTCTCAATATAGCAAGTGTTGAGAATCATAGTGGAGATAAGTGGATGAGCAATGCGCCTGTAGACAATGGCCGACGTCGCTTTTTAACCATAGCTACCTCTGTTGTTGGTGGTGTTGGTGCGGCTGGGGCTGCTGTTCCTTTTATTGCGTCTTGGAATCCAAGTGAGCGAGCTAAATCTGCGGGTGCGCCTGTAGAAGTAGATATCAGCAAACTTGAGCCAGGACAATTAATACGTGTCGAGTGGCGTGGTAAACCTGTATGGGTTGTATCACGGACCCCAAAAATGCTTGAGCAGATGAAAGAACATGAAGGTCAACTTCGTGATCCGCAATCGCAAGAGCCACAACAATTAGAATCATCAACCAATGATTTCCGTTCATTACGCCCAGAGATTTTTGTCGCTGTAGGTATTTGTACGCATTTGGGTTGTTCACCTAGCTTTTTACAAGGTGGCTTTGGTGAGAAAGTGGAAGGGACTGATGACGGTTTTTACTGTCCATGTCACGGTTCTAAGTTTGATATGGCCGGCCGTGTATTTCAATCGGTACCTGCACCATTAAATTTAGAAGTTCCACCATATACTTTTCTTGATGAGACCACTATTTTAGTGGGCGAAGAACAAGGGGTGGCCTAATGTTTGGAAAAATTGTTGAGTGGATAGACGACCGTATCCCAATGACACGTGTTTGGAACATGCACATTGCACAGTATCCAGCACCAAAAAACTTTAACTTCTGGTACTTCTTTGGCTCACTCGCTATGTTAGTACTAGTTAACCAAATCCTTACCGGTATTTGGTTAACGATGAACTATGTACCATCTGCTGAAGGTGCGTTTGCATCAGTAGAATACATCATGCGTGATGTAGAGTACGGTTGGTTATTACGTTATTTGCATTCAACGGGTGCATCTGCGTTCTTCATCGTTGTTTACATGCATATGTTCCGTGGCATGATCTACGGTTCTTACCAAAAACCACGTGAATTACTGTGGTTATTCGGTATGTTTATTTTCCTAGCCCTAATGGCTGAAGCGTTCATGGGTTACTTATTACCATGGGGTCAAATGTCGTTCTGGGGTGCACAGGTAATCATTTCATTATTCGGGGCTATCCCGGTTATTGGTGATGATTTAACACTGTGGATTCGTGGTGACTACGTTATTTCGGGTGCAACGCTTAACCGCTTCTTTGCATTACATGTAATTGCACTGCCATTGGTTATTGTTATCTTAGTATTTTTACACATTGTTGCACTACACGAAGTGGGTTCAAACAACCCAGACGGTATTGATAACAAACGTAAAAAAGGAACTGTGGCTGAAGAAGATAAGCCTAAATTTAAGTTCCATGAATACTACACTGATAAAAAAGACATCATTGATGCGATTCCGTTCCACCCTTATTACACAGTAAAAGATATTGTGGGTGTGGTTGGCTTCTTAATCTTGTTCTGTTGGGTGGTGTTCTTTATGCCTGCTATGGGTGGTTTCTTCTTAGAAGCGCCAAACTTTGAACCGGCAAACCCACTCAAAACACCAGCGCATATTTTCCCTGTTTGGTACTTTACGCCGTTTTATGCAATCTTACGTGCGATTCCAGACAAGCTAATGGGTGTTGCAGCAATGGGTGCATCTATTGTCGTGCTAGCATTATTGCCTTGGATTGACCGTGGTTCGGTTCGTTCAGTTCGTTACCGTTGTGGTTTCCACAAATGGAACATTGCAGGCTTTGTAGTTACTTTCGTTCTTTTAGGTTGGGTTGGTGCTACACCTCAAACTGACTTTAAAACGCTTGTTTCGCAAATCTGTACTGTGACTTACTTTATGTTCTTCGTACTGTTATTTGTTTACAGTAAGAATGAAAAAACTAAGCCATTGCCTGAGAGGTTAACGAAATGATGAAAAAGCTACTTATTGGTTTATTCGCTTTATCAGTAAACGTATTACCAGCAATGGCGGCAGGCCCGTCAGTTCCTCTAATGGAAGCGGGTAACGATATATCTGATCAACCTTCTTTGCAACGTGGCGCAAAGTTGTTCATGAACTACTGTCTTGGTTGTCACCAAATGCAGTATCAACGTTATGAACGTACTTTCCGCGATATTGGTATTCCAACAGAGATTGGTCAAGAGCAACTTATTTTTGATGGTTCAAAAGTAGGTAGTCATATCAATAATGCAATGAAGAAAGAAGATGCTGCAAAATGGTTTGGTGCGGCTCCGCCGGATCTAACAAATGTTGCGCGTGTGCGTGGCAGTGATTGGATTTATACCTATTTAAAATCGTTTTACAAAGATGAATCTCGTCCGTTTGGCGTAAATAATACGTTATTCCCATCGGTGGGTATGCCACATGTTCTTCAAGAGTTGCAAGGTGTTCCTACTGTAATTACTGAAGAAGTAACAGTAAATGGTAAAACAACCACTCACATTACTGGTACAGAAACAGATGGTACGGGCGAATTAAGTGTAGATGAATATGACCAAGCAGTTCGTGATTTAACGAATTTCCTAGAGTATGTAGGTGAACCTACACGTCTCGAATCGGAAGCGCTAGGTATTAAGGTACTTGGATTCTTAGTGATTCTATTTATCTTGGCATTTATGCTGAAGAAAGAATACTGGAGAGATGTTCATTAAGTTTGAACATATTTAAAGGTAATTTTGCAATAGGGGCTTAAGCCCCTATTGCTGTTTTAGTTATTTAATGGAGGTAGGCATGGCCGTAGCTGCCAATAAGCGCCCTGTAATGACCCTTTTTTCTGGTGCTAACTGTATGTATAGCCACCAAGTACGCATTGTACTTGCTGAAAAAGGTGTAAGTGTAGATATTCATATGGCTGAAAAGGATAATCTGCCAGAAGCACTTCACGAAATTAACCCTTACGGCACAGTGCCAACACTGATTGACCGTGAGCTTGGTTTATATCAGGCAAACATCATCATGGAATACCTTGATGAACGTTTTCCTCATCCTCCACTAATGCCTGTATACCCGGTCATGCGTGGTCGTAGTCGTTTAATGATGCACCGTATTGATACTGATTGGTACAGCCTAGCTGAAAAAATCATTAACAACACGTCTGAAGCAGCGCAAGCGCGTAAAGAGCTGACAGAAGCATTACTTGCAATAGCACCCATCTTTAGTGAAGCGCCTTACTTTATGAGTGAAGAGTTTAGCTTAGTTGATTGTTACTTAGCTCCACTATTATGGCGTTTACCTGAGTTTGGTATTGAGCTAAATGGTGCAGGCTCTAAAGAACTTAAAGAGTATATGATCCGTTTATTTGAACGTGAATCATTCCAAGCTTCTTTAACTGAAGCAGAGCGTGAGATCCGTTTATAATGACCTCTAATCGTCCTTATTTACTACGCGCTTTTTTTGATTGGATTGTTGATAACGAATGCACACCACACTTAGTGGTTAATGCTGATTTTCCTGCAGTGCAAGTGCCAACACAGTTTGTCCAAGACGGCCAAATTGTATTGAACATAAGCCCTTCAGCGGTTACGCAGTTTTCGTTAGATAATTCTCAGCTTAGCTTTAACGCACGCTTTGGCGGTCAGCCAATGCAAGTGTACGTGCCTTTAGGGGCTGTACTTGCAATATATGCACGCGAAAATGGCGAAGGCACAGTCTTTACTGCAGATGAGTTTTTAGAGGACGAAGACGATTTTGCTCCAGAGCTTGAAAGTGTCGATTCATCACCTGACCTAGTTGGTGAAACACCTGATCATAAGCGTGAAAAGAAAAAAGGCTCACATTTACGCGTTATAAAATAACCCTTAAATGTTAGAAAAAAAACCGCTTAATAAGCGGTTTTTTTATGCCTGTATGAAAATATTAGGTTAAAGGTTAGAAAGGCTCACGAGCGACGAGCAGCGAGAAGCGGGTTAAGCTTGGATGATGTAGCAGCGGATTGATTCTGCGTCTATTAGTGATAATGCGCGAGGTAAACTCCCGCCTACAGATATAAAAAAACCTTGCGATGTTAACCGCAAGGTTTTTAAATTTCTCGAACCTCGAACCTCGAACCTCGAACCTCGAACCTCGAACCTCGAACCTCGAACCTTATTCTTTACAAATACTCAAACACTTTAATAACGCGCTCTACGCCAGAGATATTACGGGCAATATTAACGGCTTGGTTTGCTTCAGCGTCAGATACTAGCCCCATTAAGTACACTTCGGCATTTTCAGTCACTACTTTTATATTATTACTGCTGATGTTTTCAGCCGCTAAAAGCTGCGCTTTTACTTTTGAGGTTAACCATGAGTCGTGAGTTTGCGTGGTAATACCAATATTTGAGCCAATGCGTAGTTGGTTGTGAATTTTACGAATGCCAGATAGGTTCTCAATGGTTTTAAACGCTTGGTTTTTCATTTCTTGGTTAGGAACTTGCCCTACCATTAAAACCACGCCATTAACGCTTATAACGCTGATATGAGCAAACTTATTAAGACGTTCATCTTCACTAATAGCAATGCTGGCTTTTATTTCAATGTTGTTGTCGTCTATTTGCGAGCCAATGGTTCGTCTATCGTTTGCTGCAGTAACAGCACTGGCTGTGCCGGCCACTACAGCAGCAGCACAACCTTGTAATAACACAACGGTGCCTAAAATAATCAGGGAGCGTTTAAACATAATTTTCATCCTGCGGGAAAAGAGTTAAATCTACCAATTCACTTAAACAGTGAAGGTTAACTAAATGCGATTCAATAATGCGACTAGGGCGTTTAGACGGTGTACGTATTTCTACATCGTTGTGCCCAAGTAAGCCAACGAGTTCGCCGCCATCATCACCTACCATTACTATGACCTTCATATCTTTGGTTAGTGCCGCTTCTACTGCAGAAATTATATGTTTTTCATTGCCATTAATTGCTAATGCAAGGAGCAAATCACCTTGCTGAGCAAAGGCACGTACTTGGCGTGCAAAGGTATCGTGGTCATCTATTTGATGGCCTTGACCTAGGTTAATATTTTCTTGCGAAAGGGCAATTGCAGGTAAGCAAGGGCGCTCTGTTTCGTAAAAGTTTACTAATACGCCAGCCATGTGTTGTGCCAACATGTGGCAGTTTGCTGTGCCGCAACATATCAGTTTATTACCATTGATCAGGCTTTGTGCAATGGTGAATGCCGCTGACTCCAATGCGCTAGGAAGTACTTCACCTGCTGCAATTTGAACTTGAATACTTTCTTTAAAAATTTCTTTTATTGTGTCTTGCATGGATTACCAACAATTAATATCTAATTCTGTGTGAGCTCACACCCGCTTTATTAAGGATGATGATTTTTAGAAGCAGCTTGTTAATTTTTAACTACGCATTAATGCATTTAGCTGTTGTAATAATTGCTCACTCATTTGTATGTGCTCGGTATTAAAATACGTTTTTTAGCCAGTTTATGTGTAGTGATGGCTCGCCTGTTATAGCAACATAATCAATACGTAATGGCTGATTCTTTAAGTTTTTAGCCGCGAGGTAATGATAAATAGTTCGTCTTAATTTTGCTTGCTTTTGCGGGCTTAAAGCATAATTAGCGCCGCCTTTTATATTATTTTTACGAAACTTAACCTCAACAAACACTAAGGTGTCACCGTCTTTCATAATGACATCAAGTTCGCCATAGGGGCAGTAGTAATTACGCTCAATCGCTTTTAAGCCTTGTGCTTCTAAATACTTTTGCGCTTGGCGCTCATAATACTGGCCTTTTTCACGACTATTTTGCCACAGCTGTTTAAACCACGACATGTCGACCCCTTAGTTAATTATGGTTATGCCATCGTTAGCTGATTGCATAAATAGCGGTACAGGGCGTTGTGTTTTTAACTCCACCGGTTTTATTCGGCGGTTGCTGTACTGAGCCCATTGCAGTGAACGTTCAATATCACCGGCACTATTAATCGACAATTTACCGCTCAACCCTGAAAAGTATTTATCGGGTGTAACACTCAATTGTCTAATATCGTTAAGCATGGTGACGGAATCATAAGCCATCGCAAATAAACGTTGGCTTATATCGGCTTGTTCAGGCCATAAATCATTGTATTGCTGACGCAGATTATGTTGCTTAATTTGTGAGTCTAACATCCAAGGCAGTTCAGTAAAGTAGAGTCCGTCTAAATCACCTTTGTCAGTGGTATCTATTTGCTTACTGTGGCTTTTAGAGCTGGCGTAAATAGGAATTCTATCGGCAAAGGTACTCACATTAACATCAAGGTAAGGCTTAATTAATCGGGTTTCAATGGCGTCGCCGAGTATGTAGATGGCATCAATATCTCCACGTGAGCGTGTTTCACTTTCAACTTCTTTATTAAAAAGTGCTTTAACAGATTTAATACGCTCTTTTGACTTATCAACTTCTAACAAGCTAGTAATCGTATTGGGCATATCTTTGTTATCGTTATAAAAACCAACTTGCGTGGTTGTTTCACTATAGCGTTGCCACTGCAGATTAAAGTAGTCAACTAAGCGCTGGCCATTGGTATTATTTGGCGCTAGCAACATCGGCTTTTGATAACCCTGTGCTAAAAAGTGCTCTAGCGTTTGCTGTACTTCATGTTCAGGATTAAGCGCAAAAAAGTAATGTTGCAGCGAGGTTCTTTCGCCATCAAAGGTATTTAAATGTAAGGTGGGTATATCGAGTAATGTATTGGTATTAGCGAGCTTATCTATATTGGCTTTTAATAGTGGGCCAATAACAAAGTCAGGCTGTAACTGAGAAATTTGTGCGCTCAACGCTTCTGTTTCAGTGTTTTCATCTATAAACAGTGTTTCGTTGATCTCTTTTTTATCAAGGGCTGCCAATATACCGGCTTTTAAGGCATCCCCAAGGCGCTTATTAGCACCTGACTGAGGCAGTAAAACAACCAAACGCTCAATATTAATTGGCGCTAATTCATTAGCATACGTTTCTTGTTTTGGCAGTACATTGTTACCAGGATGCCCCAGGTAACGGCGGCGCCAATTATTAATGGCTTGGTCTAAATCAACCGAGCTGTTGGCGTAAACTTGATGATACAAAGCTAAGTTAACCCAACCTTGTTGGATCACAGAACCACGGTTAAATCGTTCTAATGCGTAAGATGAGAGTTGCTTTAAATTTTTCCAAAGTGCATCACTAAGCTGAGGAATTGAAATAGTGTTTTTAGTTGCAGATTCTGACGCCGCAAAAAAATAGGGTGCAGCACGTTTTGGCAAGTTTTGAGAAGCAAAAATGCTGGCAGTTAAAAATTGGTGCCAGGCAAAATGTTCGGGTTGCTTGAGTTGTCCCTCAAGTGAGTTTAATACTTCAAGTGCTTGCTGGTTTTTATTCTGCTCTTTTTGTGCAAAGGCAATATATAAACGGTTTTGAATTTGATCAACACTGGCAGTAAGTGCAAGTTCGCTACATATTGTTTCGAGTAGCGGCCAGTTTTCTTCAGTAATGGCGCTATCACGGGCACTATAAAGCAGTTGAATTTTATCTGCACCAAAACGGTTTTGCGCTAATTGATAAATCGATTGCGCGTTCAGTGCTTCATTTTTCAGCGTATTGGCACTGCTATTTAAGTTATCGCTGGTTTTAGTTGGTTTTTCGGTTGTGCTACACGCCGATAACCCTGACAATATAATTAATAGACTAACTAGTTTAAGTCGCACAATGATTTCCCATACGTTAACGCGATTTGCTTATATTACTGACTGACGCAGGAGACCTCAATGTTAAATGAGGAGAATTCACAGAAAATTGGCACTCTTTACGTTGTTGCCACCCCAATCGGCAATTATGACGACTTAAGTCAGCGTGCAATCGCGACATTATCGCAGGTTGACTTAATCGCGGCTGAAGACACTCGCCATACTGGCAAGCTACTCAGCCACTTTGGTATTAAGGCTAAAACCTTTGCGTTACATGACCATAATGAAAAGCAAAAAGCGCAGCAAATTATCGACCAACTTAATCAAGGGTTAAATATTGCGTTAGTATCCGATGCCGGCACGCCGCTTATAAGCGACCCTGGTTATGCCGTTGTTAATTTATGCCGTGAGCAGGGCGCACTTGTCACACCTGTACCTGGTGCATGCGCTGCTATTACGGCGGTATGTTGTTCAGGGCTGCCAACCGACCGTTTTCAGTTTGTTGGCTTTACGCCCGCTAAAAGTAAAGCACGCCAAGATTTTTTTATTGATGCGGTTAACTCAAGTATTACCAGTATTATGTATGAAAGTACCCACCGTATTATGGCAAGCTTAGACGATTTAGAAGCAGCGCTAGGTGGTGAGCAGCAAGTGGTATTTGCCAAAGAGCTCACTAAAACATTTGAAACCTTTTTTAATGGCACAGTGACTGAGTTAAAGCAGTTTTTAACTGACGATCCCACTAAACAGCGCGGTGAAATAGTACTCATGCTGCCGGGTAAACCTAAGGTAGTTGACGATATTCCACCAGAGGCACGCAAAATGTTAGCGCTACTTGAAAACGAAATGCCAATGAAAAAAGCCTGTGGCGTGGTGGCCGATTACTTTGGTATGAAGAAAAACGCGCTGTATAAAACAATTATTGAAGAAAAACAGTAAATGTTTACTGCGTAGTGTGGTGCTCTCATGTATACTGCGCGCCGAGTTAGCCAAGATAATCGCTGCCTGCAACGAAAATGCGCAGGGGGAGGAAAGTCCGGGCTCCACAGGGCAGAGTGCCAGTTAACGGCTGGGGGGCGTGAGCCCACGACAAGTGCAGCAGAGAGAAGACCGCCAATCTTCGGATTGGTAAGGGTGAAAGGGTGCGGTAAGAGCGCACCGGGCCGCTAGTAATAGTCGGTTGCAAGGTAAACTCCACTCGGAGCAAGACCAAATAGGGTTCCTTATGGCGTGGCCCACGTTGGAACCGGGTAGGTTGCTTGAGCCATAGAGCGATTTATGGCCTAGACGAATGATTATCACTTTCTTCGGAAAGGACAGAACCCGGCTTACCGGCTGACTCACTCATTCAATAAAAAAGCCCGCAGTTAACGCTGCGGGCTTTTTTGTGTTTGGAATAAGCTGTCAGGTTGCGGGCGGCGAGCTTCGGGTTGCGGGCTTAAAACCTAACAACTAACCCCGGCGCGAGGTAAACTTCCGCCAATAGGAACAAAAAAACCTTTCAATGTTAACCGCATATTTTTAGATTCCTGAACCTCGAACCTCCCTATATAATATTTTTACCTTGCTCTGGGTCGCGTGATTCATCGGCTTGCTCGCGAATATCATCCGTATCACTACTTACATCATCAATACTGTGTTCATGCTCTGTGGTTTTATGTTTTTGAATATGTGATTGCTCGTTAATTTCTTCTGTTGTCTCTGTTTTAGCTTCGCTTGCTATGGGATAAATATCTTCACCTTGGCTATTGAGCAATATACGCTCTCTGGCATTGTCAGGCATGCTTATATTATGTTGCGTAAAACTATTGATTAACTCTCGCATAAGCTGTGAGGCTACTTTTACCGTGCTGTATTGTTCGCCGTTGACCCAAAAGTAAACGGTAAAGTTAATAGTGGCGGAGCCTAAGTTATCAATCAATACTTGGGGAGGTGGATCGCTAAGCACAGAGGTTTGCTGCGATATTATACTAATTGCCAAACTTTGTGCGTCGCGAATGTCATTATCGTAGCCAATACCGATTGAAAAATGACCGCGCATTTTTGGATTAGCGGTTAAGTTTTTAATGGTATTTTTATACACAGTCGCATTGGGTATTTGAATATGATTGCCATCGTAGTCAACTAAAGTGGTTGCCCGTGCAGTTACTTTTTTAACAATACCAATTCTGCCATCAACTTCTATTACATCATCTATTTTAAATGGACGCTGTACACTTAAAAGTAAACTGGCAATAAAGTTCTCAGCAATATCCCGAAAGGCAAAGCCTAAAATAAGCCCAATTAATCCGGTGCCACTCATAATTGCGACCGCGAATTCGGTGAGTCCTGCCAAGCGTAAAAATAGATAAAACCCGAGTAAAATAATTAAGGTGCTAATACCTCGCCTAGCAACTAGATGTACTAATTTACTCTTGGTCATGTAAGTAACAGGCTTTATTAACAAGCGTGATAATGGTGTGGCAATTAAATAACTAATCACCAAAATAACAATCCCTAATAATAAAGTGGGCAGTAATTGCATGAATGTGTGTAGTAATTGCACGCTTTGATCTTTTAAAAAGCTCCAAGAAATTGAGTTTGGCTTAACGGTGTCGATTGCTGGAATTGATGTGTTATTAGCGAGTGTTGCAATTAAAGCACTGAGCATAGAGGTCATCCGTGTTAGGTCGAAGTAATTAGGGTCTGTGTTAAACAATAGCAGCAAGTTTAATACCAAGCAGTATTTGTTTGGCAAACATTTTGCTACTTAATTAGGAAAAGGGAGTTAACTATGAGTGACTTTAAGCGTGGCCAAAGAGCCAAGCAGCCTAACCATATCCCTCTGCGTGGCTGGTGGGATATTATAAGGCGAATAGTAAAACAAATGAGCCGTGATAATTTATCTTTAGTGGCGGCTGGCGTGGCATTTTATGCGTTACTGGCTATTTTTCCCGCCATTGCGGCATTGGTGTCTGTGTATGCTTATTTTGCATCACCGAATGATATTAGTGTGTATTTAAGTCAGTTTATGGCGTTATTACCACAAAGCACTCAAGAAATTATTTTATCTCAAGTTTCAAGTCTTGCGCAAAAGTCACAAACTAGTTTAAGCCTTAGTGCGCTGGGTACTTTACTGTTAACTATCTGGAGTAGCTCTAAGGGCAGCCAAGCGTTGATCACAGCATGTAATATTAGTTATCACGAATACGAAAAACGCTCATTTTTAAAGGCGCAACTTGTGCGTTTGTTATTTTCAGTGGGTGCAATTGTGGTGGCTGTAATAGCACTGGTAATTATAGGTATATTACCGCTAGCGCTTAATTTACTCGGAATTAAAGAGAGTATTGATTTTTTAATCATGATTATATCATGGCCGTTGCTGGCATTGACCTTTAACTTTGCATTATTAATTTTATACCGTTATGCGCCTCACAGAAAAGCAGCTAAATGGCGCTGGGTTACCGTGGGCTCATTCACCGCCACCGTATTATGGATTGTGGCATCTTTTGGCTTTTCATTTTATGTATCTCATTTTGCTAGTTACAACGAAACATATGGCTCTTTAGGTGGAGTGGTTATTATGCTTATGTGGCTATTTATTAGCGCTTATATCATTATTTTGGGAGCCACAATCAATGCTGCGTTAGAGCAGCAAACCGCTCAAGACAGCACCATTGGACCAGATAAAAAAAGAGGGCAGCGAGGTGCGTATGTAGCAGACCACCTCGACGCAAAATAACCAGTATTAGGGCTAAATGACTTTTATTTTAAACTAATTACTTGATTTGTTGTTATCAGCTGCATAAACGAGGCTTTGTGCAGCGGCTTTGAAAACAAATAGCCCTGGCCATAATCACAACCGGCCTCAAGTAATAAATCCATTTGTAATTTTGTTTCTATGCCTTCGGCAATCACTTTTAAACCAAGCTGATGAGCCATCATGATAATTGCTTCACACAAAGCCAGCTCTTGACTGCCTTTTTGAATATTATCAACAAAGCGTTTATCTATTTTTAGGTAGTCGGTATCCATTTCTTGCAAGTAAGCAAGCGATGAATAACCGGTGCCAAAGTCATCAAGGGCCAATTGCATCCCTGACTTAACCAAGGCTTTCAAACGACTTTGGGTAAGTTCTTCAGGGTTAACCATTAAGCCTTCAGTAATTTCGGCCACAATCGCTGAGGCTGGTATATTTGCCGTTGCTAGCATATCGTACCATTCGTCTATGCCGCTATCGACGGTTGCCAATTGCACTGGTGAAACGTTAATGCTTATTTGAAATTCATCTTGAATGTGTTTTTTAATATCATTAAGTGTTTGTAGTGCCTCAGCAAATACAAATTGACCCAGCGCATTTATTTGTCTGGTTTCTTCAGCAAGAGGAATAAAGTCAGCAGGGCTGATCAGGCCTTTTTCTGGGTGTTGCCAACGAATAAGTCCCTCAGCTTTATGAACGTGTAAATCATCAAGCGATACGATAGGTTGGTAATACAATTCAAATTGTTCTAGCTCTATAGCTGAGCGAAGCTCTTTGAGTAGTTGCATTCTTGCGTTTGCATCTTCACGCATATCATGTGAGAAAAATTCAAAGCCATTGCGACCGCTATTTTTTGCTTTATACATAGCTTGGTCAGCGGCTTTAAGTAATTGCTCTGGATTTTGGCCATCATCTGGCGCGCAGGCAATACCAATACTGGCACTGATATACACTTTTTCATCTTCAATAAAAATAGTGGAGGCAAGGCTAAGTAAAAGTGATTTTGCCATTTGCTTTATATTATCGCTGCCATGTAAATCACTAAATACAACAACAAACTCGTCTCCGCCAATTCGTGCTACAAAGTCAGCCTCTTTGGCCGTTTGCACAATTCGCTCAGATACTAACTTAAGTAATCTATCGCCGTAATGGTGGCCCAATGTGTCGTTAATATCTTTAAAATGATCAATATCTAATAGCATAATGACCAGTTTTTGATCTGCATTGGTAAGGTTTGCGAATCGTTGGTTTAAGCGCTCTTTTAGTTCTAATCGATTAGGCAAGTCGGTTAAATGATCAAAGTGCGCTTGTCGCCAAATTAATTCATCTGCTTGTTTTTTCTCGGTTAGGTCGGTAAAAATAGCAATACGACTAGTCGGGGCTTTATTTTTATCGTAAATAGTATCGATGGTTAACCATTCAACATACAGCTCGCCATTTTTACGACGATTGGTTATTTCACCTTGCCAACGCCCTGTTTTATTGAGCGATTGCCACATGTAATTATAAAACTGCTTATCGTGTTTACCCGATGATAAAATACCCACCGTTTTATTGAGTACTTCTTTTCGAGAATACAAAGTTGTTTCACAAAACGCAGGGTTCACATCATAAATAACCCCATTTTCATCCGTGATTGCCATGCCTTCACTGCTGTTGTTGTAAACTAATGACGCTAAATGCAACGATTCTTGATTTTGCTTTCGTTGAGTGATGTTACTAATAACGATAATAAACTCATCGGCTTTTTTCATTGGGCTAATTTTAGCTTCATAAAACTGATTGTCTTGTTTTTGTTCAAGCTCAACAGTGACAGGGGCGTTCAGGGGTATTAAGTACCCTTGCACTTGTTTTAAATTAGCATCAGAGAATAAACACGATAATTTTTTAGGGGGTGTTGAATGGCTATAATTTAACGATTTAATACGTCCACCGGTATCAAGAATATTGCCATTGACATCTACGCGTAAAAAAGCATCGGGTAATGCATTAAGCAGGCTATTGAGCTCGTCATGCTTATGTTTAAGGCATGCTTCAGCCGTTAAGCGAGTTTCGGCCATGTATTTAAAACGATGGTAAAGTCTATTTAGCTCAGGACTATTGGGCTGCTCATCGTCATGAGGCATATTACCGGCCGCTAAGCGGTTAACCGCCTGCGTTAGACTTTTAATCGGATTTAAAATGCTTTTATTGACCAGTCGTCTAGCTAATACAGCTAAAAGAAGAATGGTCATTAAAAATCCTAAAACCATTTTTACAAAGTTAATATCTATCCGCTCAAGTGTTTTATCTATTGGTTGAGTAATATAAATAGAGAGCTTATTGTCATTGCCATCTCGATAGAGAGTCGTTTGATGAAAAACTCTACGGATACCATCTTTTCCTTTAAAAATGACACCTGCTTGTAAATTATGTTCTAAATCAAACTCTTCCAATTTATAACCTAATCTATCGGCTGAAAAAGGGGAGTTGGCTAAAATAAGATTATTAGAGTCAGTGATGGCGACTCGAACTTCTGTCGGTAAATTCAAGCTATTAAGTGCCGAGCTCCACCAGTCTAAAGCAATTACAGTTACTATCACGCCTTCAATATCATTGTTTTCATTAAGAATAGGGGAAGCAAAGTTAATGCTCTGGGCTTCAAGGCTGCGATCGTGCTGGAAATGGCCAATACTAAACTCTTTACTGGCGAGTGCGTTTTTAAAGTAGGGACGATCACTAACGTTGATATTAGGGGCACCATTATTTGAGGAACAAATTAAATCGCCGTCTTTGTTTACTAAACCAATATTCGCGATATTGCCATTGAGTGCCTTAACATCTAAAAAATACGAAGGGCAGCGAGAAGATAAAGACTTAATGTCTTTCTGCTTTTTTGCTAAAAACTCAGTAATATGCTCTACATCATTAATCATGCTTTGCTGCTTGATAATTAGGTGCTCAGTGATAGAGCGCACTTTTTTCTCGTGCTCTTTAATAGCCGCGTCACGACTAAACCACAAGGTTACTAAAATGACAGCAGCTACAGGCATGCAAATTAGCATAAGTAGTCGATAAAGCTGATGTTTTAATGATGCAGTAAAAATAATCGTATCCAAATAAATATAGGGTAAAACTCTGACCAATAATTCTACTATAAATAACCTTTAATGTACTAAGGTTATATCGCAAATATTAAATTTACTTTTATTGTATATAACTGAAATTTATTAATTAATTTTCGGGTA
>NZ_JASDDA010000069.1:0-14142 GCF_030407645.1 Pseudoalteromonas sp. APC 3495
AATAGCGAATTTTTTGCCTAGCTATCAACCCGTTTTTCCTGCCTCAAAATAGACCGCTTAATTAAGCGAATTGGTATAAGTCTGGATGATGAAGTGAAAAGTAAAGTTTAAAAACCGACTATGCTTGTGCGTAGTTTGATTTATTACCTAACCAGCGGTGAATAAGAGGGTCTATATGCTGAGGGTATTGCTTAAGCATTTGTTGTGCGATGGGCCTTACTTGATTGAGTGTTTGTTTATCGCGTGTTAAATCAGCGATTTTGAATTCGGCTAAACCGGTTTGTTTAGTTCCAAGTACTTCACCTGGGCCGCGTATTTCTAAATCACGCTCTGCTATAACAAAGCCATCGTTACTATCGCGCAGTACTCCTAATCGCTTCTGTGCAGTCTGAGAAAGTGGTGCATGGTATAAAAGAACGCAATGCGATGCGGTTGCCCCACGTCCTACACGGCCTCGTAATTGGTGAAGCTGTGCTAAACCTAAGCGCTCTGGGTTTTCAATAATAATTAGGCTCGCATTGGGGACATCAACACCGACCTCGATTACGGTTGTTGCGACAAGTACATGAATGTTCCCCGTTTTAAACTCACTCATAATGGCTTGCTTTTCAGTGGCTTTCATTCTCCCATGGACTAAACCAATATTAAGTTCAGGTAAGGCTTCTTTTAATTGTAAAGCACTGTCTTCAGCTGCTTGGCATTGTAATACTTCAGACTCGTCTATAAGAGTACATACCCAGTAAACTTGTCGACCTTGTTCATTACAGGCAAGTTTCACTCGACTAATGATGTCATCTCTGCGGGTATCAGGGATGGCAACAGTGGTAATTGGTGTTCTTCCTGGTGGTAATTCGTCGATCACTGAGGTTTCTAAATCGGCATAAGCAGTCATCGCGAGCGTACGTGGTATAGGTGTTGCTGTCATTACTAGTTGATGTGGATAACAATCACCAAAGCGCCCTTTTTCACGCAGTGATAAACGTTGATGAACCCCAAAGCGATGTTGCTCATCAATAATGATAAGTACGAGATTGTTAAATTTTACTTCATCTTGAAATAAAGCATGGGTACCCACAATCATCTGCGCTTCACCAGAGGCGATCATTGCAAGGGTATTAACTCGCTCTTTTCCTTTTGTTTTACCGCCTAGCCAAGCAACCGATATTCCAAGGTTTTCAAACCAGCTGGAAAAGTTTATCCCGTGTTGCTCTGATAATATCTCTGTTGGCGCCATTAATGCGACCTGATAGCCTTGTGCTATCGCAGTTAAAGCGCTCAGGGCTGCGACTAATGTTTTACCAGAGCCTACATCCCCTTGGACAAGTCGCATCATAGGGTAAGCGTGTTGCATGTCTGTTTTAATTTCTGATACTACACGGCTTTGTGCATTGGTTGGCGCAAAGGGTAATTGTGCTAGAAATTGCGCTTCTAATGGATTAGTGGGCTCAAGGGCAATAGCCTTAACTTGTTGTCCTTGCTCTCTTACTCTTAAGAGGCTGAGATTTTGAGCCAACAACTCTTCAAAAACGAGCCGTTGTTGTGCTGGGTGAGTCCCTTGTTCAAGCGCAATTATATCAACATCATTAGGGGGGCGATGCAGTAGTAATAACGCATCACTTAACGGTAGTTGCGATGGTTGCCATTGTTGAGGTAGTAGCTCTTCTACTGCGTATTTTTGAAGCAATTCTATTGCCTGTTCACTCAACGCCCTAATAGAGAGTTGCTTTAAACCTTCGGTTGTTGAATAGACTGGCGTAAGTGTTGATGATGTTGGTTGCTGTTCAAAAGTGTCGCTAATACTGTATTCAGGATGACTCATTTCAAAGCCAACACGTCCGCGACGTATTTCGCCAAAACAGCGAATTATTTTACCCGCGCTAAATGCGTTTTTTTGTGCTGCGGTAAAATTAAAAAATCGTAGAGTTAACCTAGCTGTCCCATCATTTATTTGGCAAACCAGCATACGCTTTTTACCAAAGGTAATTTGGCTTGTTTCAATGGTTGCTTGAACCGTTACATGGCTATGTGCGGTGAGCTCACTAATAGCATAAATACGCGTTCTGTCTTCATACCTTAGCGGTAAATGAAAAAGCATATCTTGTACTGTGGTGATGCCTAGCTTTAAAAGTCGTTCAGCCATTTTAGGGCCTACGCCTTTAAGTTCTGTGATTGGGTATTGGCTTAAGCTAGGTTTAGACAAAGTAGGCTCAATTATTGTTATTTAGTGAGTTAAGTGTACTTATACACTGTATATGCATCAAGTATGTTTTAATGCCTGCCAAAATTGTTCATCCGCAACGATTTCGCCATGCTCATTAAGTGCGGGATAAGGTAAGTTCTTTTGCTTACACTGCCTTGCAATAATTGGGTGGCAGCCTTCAAAATACATTGGATGTTTTATTTCTTCACTCAGCATATTTCTATTATATAACCCAGCTAACTCACGTTGACGTTGTGCTTCGAATAAGATTAATGCTGCTGCAACGGATACATTTAACGATTGCACCATGCCTTGCATTGGAATAATAATGTTTTGATCTGCATATTCGAGCGCTTTTTCTGAGATCCCCGTTTTTTCTTGGCCGACAATAATTGCAGTGGGTTTAGTGTAATCAATTTCTCTAAAATCGACGGCATCTTCACTTAAATGAGTTGCCAAAATTTGTACATCAGGGTTATGAGCACGGATACTGGCTGCGGCATCATCTATATTTCTGTGAAGGTGTGTGTCTAACCAGTTCTTACTGCCACCTGAGGTATTATTGGTTAGCCACTTTTGCTTTTCTGGCCAGACTGCATGCACATGATGGCAACCAACAGCATCGGCCGTTCTGACTATGGCAGATAAGTTATGGTGTTTATGTACGTCTTCTAAACACACGGTAAGATCGGTTTGACGACGTGAAAGTACACTTTCAATTCTTTGATAACGAGTTTGCTGCATGGGAGTCCTCTTTTTCGGCAAATTATACGAGATTTTTCACCTTAAGGCACCACTGTTCGGCTAATCGGGTTTTGTAATGAGATAAGGGTTTCGGTTGACTGAATAGCTTCTATTGCTTGTATTTTATTGATCAACACATCTTGTAGATGATCGATCGATCGAGTCATTACTTTAATAAAAATACTGTAATTACCGGTGGTGTAATATGCTTCAACAACCTCTTCTAATGATTCAAGCTTAATCAGAGTTTGTGGGTAGTCTCTGGCATTATTTAAATTAATGCCGATAAAACAACATACATCGTAGCCAAGCTGTTTGGTATTAATGGTTAATTGGGTACCTGTAATGATCCCCGCTTGTTTCATTTTTTCAATCCGCACATGAATTGTTCCTGCACTGACACCGAAACGCTTTGCTAATTCAGCATAGGGTGTACGTGCATTATCCATTAATGCATGCAGAATCTGTTTGTCTAGATTATCGATTTGATAATTTTCCATAGGTTTAGTTGCTTTGTATTATTGTATTTAATGTTTTTATACCATTTTTTTAATGATTTTAATATCGTAAAGCTATTTTTGTTATGGGTTATTGAATTAAACCGTTTAATTGTTACGATAACCATATTGAAGCGCTACTAAGCGCTGAGTCGCCAATACAATAACTGGGAATGAGGCCAATTATTATGAGTTCACACTATGTGCAGCAGCAGCAGCAAATAAGTAAAGTTAAACAGTTTTTTTCACAGCAATTAGAGCAAAAGTTAGGCTTAATTGAAGTACAGGCACCTATTTTAGCTAAAGTAGGTGACGGTACTCAGGATAACTTAAGTGGACACGAGAACGCTGTTGCGGTGAATGTTAAAGCCATTACAGATAGCCGTTATGAAGTCGTGCATTCGTTAGCAAAGTGGAAACGTAAAACTTTGGGCGAGTATGGTTTCTCTAAAGGTGAAGGAATTTACACGCAAATGAAAGCGTTGCGACCTGATGAAGATTCATTAAGTCCAATCCATTCTGTGTATGTTGATCAGTGGGATTGGGAACAAGTTATTTGTGAAAGTACGCAGCGTTCTTTATCTACTTTGAAGCAAACGGTTGAAACTATTTACCAAGGTATTAAAGCTACTGAGAAATATGTTAGTGACAGCTTTGGTTTAACACCATTTTTACCCACAGAGATTACTTTTGTACATAGTGAAGCATTACGTAAAATGTACCCAGATTTTACAGCCAAGCAGCGTGAAAAGGCGATTACTCAAGAATATGGCGCTGTATTTTTAATTGGTATTGGGGGAGCATTGAGTGATGGCAAAATTCATGATGTGAGAGCGCCAGATTACGACGATTGGTCAACCCCGACATGCGAGCAGTACATGGGATTAAATGGTGATATTTTAGTATGGAACCCAGTGCTTGAAGACGCTTTCGAAATCTCATCGATGGGAATTCGTGTAAGCCCTGAAGTATTGCAAACTCAATTAAGTATTACGGGAGACGAAGACCGTTTAGAGTTTGACTGGCATAAGGCATTGCTAGAAAGTAAGCTTCCACAGACAATTGGCGGTGGTATTGGTCAATCTCGTTTAGCGATGCTGTTATTACAAAAACAACATATAGGGCAAGTGCAGGTAGGTGTGTGGCCAGCGCAAACCTATACAAGTGTAGACGGTTTACTATAAAAAGTTGGGGCTGTTACTAACAGCCCCTTATTATTAAGTTTTAAATTCAATTTCTATTTTATTATTTTCTAACTTAACACTACTCGGTGGGAAGTTACGGGTCGTTTTAAGCAGTTTATTGAAGATATGGATCTCTACACCCGAATGTAGAACGCTATTCACAGTCAACATGGCTTCATCGAGTAACGTATTCAGTTTTTGCTCTAAACCTGCTACCTGCTTTTCTAATTGTTCTGCTTGCTGACTATGGTGTAGCTGCGTGGTGCCAATTTTATTTATGAGTTCATTTTTTTTATCTGCATCTTTAATTAAATCTGCTTTTTCTAAAGCCGCTTGTAAACTATCAACTTGTTCATTTGTTGCTGTTAGTTCACTAAAAGATTTATCAATCTCTTTGGTCATTTCAGTGGCTGAAGCCGCTAAATTAATTACCATTTTAGCGCCAGATTCATTACCTATCTCGCCGGCAATCAGTTTAGTGGCATCTAGAATTTCACCCCCAAAGAGCTTTCCTTTAGGTAACTCTGATTGACCAATTTGTATTGTACTCTTTGCTTTCATTGAGCTGTGGCTAGCTTGACGTTCAAGCAGAATGTTATTAGCTTCAATGTAACAATATTGAGAGTGTGAGGCATGGACATCGCCTGCGCATATTATTCTACAAGACAGTGATTTATCTTCAGGCTTTTGATGGCCAATTACCCCTTGTTTTACAGTTATATCGCCTCCTGCGGTTAATTCGCCAGATTCAACCGTACCAAAAACGGTAATGTCGCCCGTTGCATTAATACGCATTCCTGGCTCTACATTTTTACTCACTATCACACTGCCTTCAAAGTCGATATGCCCTGTTTTTACCGACACATCGTTGACAGTAAAAATATCGTCAACACGCATGCCATTATTTATTTCAACCGGCACGCCAGCAATCGTAGAGAGTAATTCCATCGGATTATTTTTTGAGATTTCAGTGCCCTCACCTGCAATTAGAGTATGAACCTCTCCGGGTTTTGCAGGTAATACATCGCCTAACACGGTAAACCCTTCTTGGCCTGGTGTAGCGGGTTGTTGCTGTACTAGTAACTCACCTGGTTTTACACTTGCTAACTTACCAAAGTCACGCATATCTACACTGCCATCTTCTTTTAATTTAGGGGCTTTGAGACGATCTTTAAGTGTTTGAACCATTGCGTTAAATTTAGTTGGTTTACCGTCTATAGGTAAGCGCCCTTTGGCGAGTGGACCACTGACTACGGAGCCAGGTGGGAGTTCAGATTGCTTTTGTAAAAGTTGCTCTAAAAATGCTTGTTTATAACCTCTTGCGACGTGCGCTTTAACTAATTCTTTTTTAGCTTCATCAAAACTCAGTGTTGCTCCCCCTTTAGCAAGAGTGAGCGTGCCCGTGGCTAGCATTTTATCATCACTTATCTCCACGCTTAAGGTGGCATCATGACGTGTTGCAACAACTAATATACGTTCAGGTGTTGCACTGCTGAAATAGTTATTTATGGCGTCATGATTGATTTCACACTCGCTGTAAGGCGATTGTTCAATTGCTTCAATGATAAAAGCAGCACTGGCGGGTGCAGATTTACTCGTATCGAGCAATACATTGCCATTATGAGCAAGCTTAAACACAAGTTATCCTTTTCTACTACTAAAGTAAGGTTTAATAAAATAACGTGATTACAGAGTGCTAGAATTTTAGTTTTGAGTCAAGAATTCATCAAAGTGTAGTTACAGATTGGAATAAAAGCTATGAGCGGCGCTCATAGCTTATAGAGGTTAGTTTGTTGAAGGAAGTTCCATAATGCCGTCTATTTCTACTTGTACACCTTTAGGTAGTGCACGAACGCCAATAGCAGCGCGAGCAGGATAAGGCTGTTTAAAATATTGGCTCATTACTTCGTTAACAATGGCAAAATTTGAAAGATCAGTAAGGTAAATATTTACTTTTACTAAATCTTGAATGGTGCCGCCAGCTTCTTCACAAACCGCACAAATATTTTTAAATACTTGGTGTGTTTGCTCGCTAAAGTCTTCAGATATAACGTCCATTGTTTCAGGGACAAGTGGAATTTGCCCAGATAAATAAACCGCTGTGCCCACTTTTACTGCTTGGCTGTATGTGCCAATCGCTGCAGGTGCTTTATCCGTTGATATAAATGCTTTATTCATGATGTTCCTATTTTATTTTTTACGATAGACTTTTTGTACATCCGGCATCACACGTATACGACGCATGATATTAGCGACATGGATACGGTTTTTAACTGTGATCCCTAAGTCTATCACGTATAAATTACTTTCTTTTTCATCGGTAGCTATTTCTACAATATTGGCCTGTGTCGTTGCGACCACATTGGTTAATTTAGCCAGCGCACCTTGGTGGTTAATAATTTCTACTCGTAAAGCCGCAATGTATTCTTTTTCTGGATTATCATCCCATTTTACGACTAGGTATTTTGAACGATCATTTTCCCAGCCACGAATGTTCTTACACTCTTGGCGATGAACCGTTAAACCTTTACCCTGGCTGACATGAGCTGTAATAGCGTCTCCAGGCACTGGACGACAACATTTTGAATAATTAACTAACATACCTTCAGTGCCAATAATGGTCGCTTTTGCACGTTTAGCAATATCGTTTAAATCATCGTTGTCGTTTTGTAATAAGCGTTTGGCAATCAGCATGCTCATTAAATTACCTGAGCCAATTTCTACCAGTAGCTCTAAGGTTGAAGAGAGTTCATGCTCCTCAAGCACTCGCGTAATATTTTCAGCTGGCAGGTTATCAAACTTGTTTTCACCTAGGGCTGAATCAAGTAAGCGACGACCTAATAATAATGCTTCTTCATGCTGTTGGCTTTTAAGGTAGTTACGTACGCCCAGTCGCGCTTTACCAGTAACAATAAAGTTAAGCCATGTTGCGTTAGGATGAGCGCCTGAGCTAGTAATAATTTCTATTGTTTGCCCAGTATCAATGGCTTTACTTAAAGGATAAGGTTTACGATTAACGCGTGCGCCTACACAAGTATTACCAACATCAGTATGAACGGCATAAGCAAAATCGACCGCAGTCGCGCCCATAGGCAGTTCAACGATGCGACCATCTGGGGTAAAGACATAAATTTCTTCAGGGAAGAGTTCGGTTTTAACGTTTTCAACAAACTCAAATGATGATCCCGCACTTTGCTGTAACTCTAGTAAGCTTTGCATCCATTGGCGAGCACGCTGCTGCGCAGTGTGACCCGCATTGTCGCCAGACTTTTTATACATCCAGTGAGCCGCGACTCCTTTGTCTGCCATGTGATCCATATCGTGAGTACGGATTTGAATTTCAACAGGAATACCATGCGGGCCAACCAAAGAAGTATGTAATGATTGGTAACCATTAGTTTTTGGCACGGCAATATAGTCTTTAAAGCGGGTCTCAATTGGCTTATATAAGTTATGAGCAACGCCGAGTACACGATAACAGGTGTCCATAGAATCCACCGCAATACGAAAAGCGTAAATATCCATGACTTCGTTAAACAGTAACTCTTTGTTAAGCATTTTTTTATAAATACTGTATAGATGCTTTTCACGGCCTGATACGGTGGCCTTTATGCCAGACTCTTCAAGGCGTGCTTCAATTTCTGTTTGAATATTTGAAATAACTTCTTTGCGATTTCCACGCGCTTTAGCCACTTCAGATTTAAGTGCACGATGACGCATTGGATACAGCGCTTGAAAACCTAAGTCTTCTAGCTCATTTTTTATATCATGAATACCTAAACGATTAGCTATCGGCGCATAAATTTCTAGAGTTTCGCGAGCAATACGGCGGCGTTTATCAGGGCGAAGTGCGCCTAATGTTCGCATGTTATGCGTTCTATCAGCCAACTTGATTAAAATAACCCGAATATCTTGGGTCATTGCCATAATCATTTTTCGATAGTTTTCAGCTTGAAACTCTTTTTTATCTTTAAAGCTTAACTTATCAAGCTTGCTCACACCTTCAACGAGTTCAGCCACCGTTTCACCAAATATTTCAGCTAAATCTTGTTGGCTAAAATCGGTATCTTCAATCACATCGTGCATCAATGCTGCCATGAGCGTTTCATGGTCAAGGTGCATGCTAGCTAGTATCTGAGTTACTTCAACGGGGTGAGTAATGTAAGGTTCGCCACTTGAGCGAGTTTGACCTTCATGGGCCTCTCGGGCTACCACATAGGCTTTTTGAACTAGCTCAACATCGTCAGCTGGCAAGTATTTTGAGATTTTCTTTTTAAGACCTTCAAAAAGATACATTCACACTCCAATGTTCTCGTGAAGCAAATAAGTTAGGATAAGTTACGAATATACGATGAAAACAAAGGATTGCCAACGGCTATAGTTGAAATACTATGCCGTTAGCTAAATCAAACCGGGCGGTTGATTATTGGTTGCCACCAACAATGGCAGCAACAGCAGCTAGTTCTGCCGCTTCTTGATGTTGTTGTTCTTCACGGTCAATAACATCCATTGAAGAATTATCAACTAAACCAAGTTCGATTTCACGTAAAGCAACAACTGTTGGCTTATCGTTCTCAGGATCTACTAGTGGATCTTTACCACCAACAGCAATTTGGCGGGCACGACGGGCCGCAACTAAAATTAAGTCAAAACGATTACCAATTGCATCTACTGCATCTTCAACTGTTACGCGAGCCATCTTAGCACTCCAAAATAATTTAAAAGCAAAGGCGTAGTTTACTGCACGCAGCAGGTTTCGCCAATAGCCAGTGGTTAATTTTTATCTGTTTTAGGGCATGAACACCTAATTAATCTTAATTTAGATTATTTGAGTAGCTCATTAATTAAAGTTTGATGACGCGTTGTTTGCGCTTTTAGCGTTAATCGCTGTGCAATAGCAATACTTTCTATCTCACTCAAAGCAGTATCAAAATCATCATTCACAACAACAAAGTCATACTCATCGTAATGAGAGGTTTCTGATTGAGCTTGTGTCATACGCCCGGCAATAATTTCAGCTGAGTCTTGGCCACGGTTATTTAAACGTTGCTCTAGCTCTTGCTTTGACGGCGGTAAAATAAAGATAGTTTTTACGTCATCCATTATTTCTCGAACTTGGCGAGCGCCTTGCCAATCAATATCTAAAAACACATCAATGCCAGCGGCGAGTTGCTCTTCAATAGCTTGCTTAGAAGTACCGTAATAATTGTCAAATACTTGTGCCCATTCAAAAAAGTCATCTTTGGCAATTAGTGCCTTAAACTCATCAACCGATACAAAATGATAATGTTCCGCATTGTTTTCACCAGGGCGCGGTGCGCGGGTGGTGTGTGATACCGATACTTTCATATCAGCATGTTTTTTCAGTAATGCATTTATTAAGCTCGATTTACCCGCCCCAGAAGGCGCAGATAAAATAAATAAGTTTCCGCGAGAGTGTGCCATTATTTTCTCTATCTAAAAATAAACAGGCTCGAACTATAAACAGCTCAAGCCTTCAATTATTATATTGTACTTTATTTAGCTAATTATGCTCAAGTGAGTGGTAAAGCCAAAAAAGTTACTCAATATTCTGGATCTATCCCGTGAATGGGAGAAAAAGTTCTAAATTTTCCAATTATTTAATTCGGTCTAAAATGATTAAGTCACCACTTTGGTCACCAGTTCGAAGACATTCGATGCCATATCTCATCACTTACTCAATAGTCATAATAGTACAAGTTTATAGTTCTTGTCATGTATTTCATTAATCATTATTTAGCCTTCCATCGAAGTCTCGATGGCAATATCTATATGATGAGAAGTATTGATGTATCTGTATTTACAGCTGATAGAACAATCGGGAATGTATAAGGTTATTTATTGATTTTGTGGTGTCTCAGAAAATGATTGGCCGCTAATTCCGGCTCTAAAATAGAAATGTAGATGTATTATTAATGCTGTTATTTGTCTCTACATTCTATTTTGCAAAATCAAAAGTTTTGCAGTGTTAGCAGTTCTTTCTCACTGCCATGTATGGATTTTTTATGCTGCTTTTGCCTCCATAGTGATGAACTTAACCTCAGAGTCTAGATTAGCTAAAGGCAATACAATTCCAGCCATTAGCTCATATGCAACTTTACGCTGGGTTCTTCTATTCGATAGGTCATAAATTTTTAAGCGTTTTCTTTTTTTATGATTTAGACAACGCTGAGTAACTTCTTCGGCGATTTCATTATCATTTGCAGTACTTGTGAAGGTTCTTCTTAAGTCATGTATCCAAAACTTACGTACACCAGCGCTACCTAAAGGGTTATCAAATTTAACAGTCTTTGTTGAGTACTTACTAAAAAACTTGGACAACATAGTGTTTAAAGTGCTTTCCGACAAATGCCCTGATTGTGAATCACGTTTTGTAGGAAACATAAATTCACTGTCATTGACATTTAAAGCTTTCAAAGCGCAGAAATAAGGCATTACATCATCCGGAACATCTAATGTGATAACTTCTTCACCTAGTTTTGTTGGTCTAACTATCCACTCTTGCTTCTCAAAATTGAAATCTTTCCATTTTGAAGAAATAAGCTCTGATTTTCTAAAACCGAAAATCAAATATAAAACCATTGCTATTTTATTCGAAAGTGGAGCTTGTTTTGGATACTGATTTAATACATCAAACGTTTTTTCAATTTCAGACTCACTCAAGAAAATTTGTCTTTCCTGTGGATCACCACCTGCATTTTTTTCAATAGTTAAATGAGATGTAACATTCTCTAATATTAATTTGTGATCTGATGCATAGCGAAAAACGCTGTGAAAAAAATACAGAGTTTTTCGAGCTATACTTTTTCGGTCTTGCTTTACAAGTGAAATTAATAGCTTCTCCATATCATACCTCGTAATTTCACCTAGCAATTTATTTCCTAAAATTGGTTGGATATCTGCTTTATATATTTCTTTTTGCTTCTTATACTTACGAGTAGTGGTAGATAAAAATCTAACTATCAAATCATCAAGAGTTTCAATTTCACTGTGCTCTTGCATTAAAGGGTTTTTACCATCAGCTAATGCTTTTTGGACCTTTACTGACTTTGAAATTGCAGCCTCATAATTTTTAAAGTATGGATTATTTTCACCATACACCGCCCATTTTCGCTCGTATCTTTTTCTTTGAAATTGAAACCTTAAAAACCAAACTCCCACATTAGGAGAGGTGATTTTTAAATAGATATTTGAAGCAACGTAATAGATCCCTCGTTTTCCAGCTTTAAGAAGCTTTTTGATTGCCTTTTCTTTGTGAATTTCTTTCTTTTTTGGTTTTTCTATCTCTGCCATTTTAGCCTCGCTATTTGTAGTTAATTGGCAGAGATATGAAATCATATGGGAGCAAAAGAAGCTAATAGCAGCTTAGTATACTTTTGTATTTTTAAATTTATCAGTGGGTTAGTTATGCTTGTGAGGTGCAGTTTGAATGGTTAGATTTTAGATGGAAGTTGAATGCTTGATTTTTTATTATAAATGCTTAATAAAAATTAGTATTTTAATTGCCATAAAATTACTTTTAATTATGTAGTAAAAATCCTGTTGAAATATAAGATTAATATTGATACTGTTTTTATATACAGTTTTTGTGGGCAGGGTATGTTAAAGAGTAACTATTTTTAACTTCGTAAAAATCCTCAATCTTTAACCTCTGTGATGCTCACGCACCAAATTAGCAAGCTGCTCACGCAGACATTAATAAACATAAGACGAAGTCTTATGGATAAAACGCGCTAGGACAGAATTCAGATTTCGTCATAACTACAAGTGGTAAAAAGTTATGACAAAAAATAGTCAAATCCGAAAATATAATCTCGTTTCTAAATTCAACAAACAAGAATACTCGTTAATCCTTAATGCTTTTGATGAGTCGGGTTTCAGTACACTAGGTCACTTTCATAGAGAAACGTTACTTAATTCCTTGAAGGAGCAAGACGCCCCATATAAGTCATGTGACGTTCCTCCTATCAATGCCAAATATGCAAGGCAGCTGTTACAAACTCTTCAAGATCTCCACCAGTTAGTTGAGCACTTAAATCAATCTTTAGTTGAAGATAATAATTCAGAAGGAAGAAGAATATATTTAAACAATGCAATTCAGCTAGTGTATGACACCGCCAAGCACTCCTTGAATTGGTTTAGGTTTTTCTCTGGTAAATACAATCATGTAATCGAAGATATAGCCCTCGAGACATTATCTTCAGAGGCCCTTACTGACTTAGCTCAATTGAAAGCAGCTAGGGAGCGTTCAAAATGATCGTAGAGCACATGAAAAATAGCAAAGGCGATAACAGAGGCAGAGTTAAAGAGTTGATTAGGTACATATGCGGAAAAACTAAGCATTGTCGAGACTCTGCTGGGCAAAACATTACAAAAGACGTTATCGATTATGTTGGATGTAGCGTAAGCCTTCCGTTGATCAACCCTATGATCAGTCAAGTTGATGGACTTTATAAAAAGCTCGACATAGAAAGAGTTGACCTCGAACCCTTAATAGAAGAATTTTTGAAATCAGAGGCAAACAATAACCGGGTTAAACAACCTTTTGAGCACTTTATTATTTCGCTGAAAGAGAACGAATCGCTCAATCTTGCGAAATGGAATTTGTTAATTGCGGACATTGCTAAAGAACTTGGGTTTAATGATCACCACTGGGTAGCGTTTAGACATTTAGATACAGACAACGAACACTGTCATCTTGTTTGTTCTACCATATCAAATGCAGCTCCTTTTAAGCGACTAGTGTTGGGCAATAGTTTTAAAAAAATCGCATTCGCAAGAAAAAAATTAGAGAAAAAGTACAACCTATCTACTGATATCTCACCTTATGTGGATGGCATCGGTACAAAGATCAATAATGCTAAGTACAAAACCCGAAAACAAACAATCAGAACTGCAATTGATCAAGTCTTAAATAGCTCAACGGGTATAGAGCTACCGAAATTAATTGAACAGCTAAATAACATCGGGATAGGAAGCTATGTTCAAACCCGAAATGGTGATGTCCGAGGGATTTCTTTCTCGATTGGCTCATTTAAATGCAGCGGCTCTAAGCTTGGTATTGGCTATAGCTGGAAACAACTCCAAGTTCGAGGAGTTAGATATAGCTCTGTGCTTCACCAAAACCGCATTGAACAATCTAACATGGTTGAAAAAGATATAATGGGTGAAATTGAAAAGTACTCATTGCCGCGCATCCAACCTACTAACAAAACTAATTTGGTCATAAAAGTATTTTCGATGGCTTTCACACCTAGTAAAACAGGAAAGAAAAGCAAAAATAGACAGAGATATTCCCAGTGGGGAATATGGATGATAAGGCACAAGAATTTTAAAGGAATGACCAAAAAACAAATTGAAAATCACATTCTATTTCAACGAATGCTGAGAAAGCTGCTCGCGCTTTATTTTAATTGGCTTTGTAGTGGTCAACTAATTTTGGCCACAGTTTTAGAATCTTGGTATCTAACCTCAGATTCATTTGGTGCTAAACTTG
>NZ_JASDDA010000070.1:0-13499 GCF_030407645.1 Pseudoalteromonas sp. APC 3495
TTATAAAATACGTATTTAAGTTGTTGAATAGTTAACAGTATAAACTGAGCAAGTAACTAAAATAGCTATTTAAAATTGCTAATTTGACTTATTTTTGGCAAAAAATACTAAACTGATAAATTCGTAATAATTTAACTGTATGATTTGTAAGCCTTAATAAATTGGCATAAAGTGTGTAGGTATAAATAATAAGTACAAATACAAAATTAATTAAACTACAGAGGTTAGTATGTCTCAACAAGGTTCTGGCGGTAACGTAATCGCAGCATTATGTAATATTTTTTTCCCCGGTTTAGGGCAGTTGGTGCAGGGCCGTATTTTAGCGGCGCTGGTGTTTGCAATTCTGGTTTTTGGCGGCTACGCGTTATGGTTTTTAGTGGTTCCAGCCGTAATTGGAGCCGTATTCCATTTATGGGCAATTATTGATGCTGCACGCTATCGCTCAGGTGGTTAGCTAAATTGATGATACTAAATAGCGCCTTATGGCGCTATTTTTGTATCTGGCTTTCATTATTCATAGCTGATTAGGTTATAATCTGTTGTATTAGCAGTACTGGAATAAAGTTATGGAATACCAATTCATTCGCGATCCTATTAGTGGGTTAAGAATTAAAATAAGCAGCGAGCACGCGATTATAGGCCGTTGGTTAAATGAAGAAATAGGCAAAGACAAAGTCGCGATGGTGCTGGCACTTATTAGCTCGGTGAGTTCAAGCTTTGAGCCGGTAACACTTAAAGGCCAAGAAATTGATCTGATCCTTTCTAAAGATGAAGCATTATTCGAAGCACATGCGCTGCATCAAGATAACGAAGATATATTAGCCTACCAAGATGATGAACTCATGCTTGAAGAGAATGATTTAAGCAGTGGTTGTGGTTTTGAAGACTTTGTTGACCTGATCAACTCATGGCATGAGTTTTCGGCTGGTCGTTAAGTTATATTATCTGTATTATTACCCTAATTATAAATCCAACAGTGGAACCAATATGTCTGCGAATTTAAACAAACTAGTTGTTATGCTAGAAATGCAAAATGCCATGAATACCAAAGTACATGAGCAATGGTTTAGTCAAGGCTTTGAGTGGTATAGAGCTATTTGGGTTGAATGTGCAGAAATGCTGGATCATTACGGTTGGAAATGGTGGAAAAAACAAACGCCAGATACTGAACAAGTAATTTTAGAGCTGGTTGATATTTTTCATTTTGGTTTATCGCTACGTATCGACGGTGAGACCAGCTACGAGCAAATCGCTACGCAGCTACAAACTCAAATGAGCGCCCCACAGCAAGGCGATGATTTTAAACAAACGCTTGAATTATTAGCGGCCAGTGCGGTTGCCAATAAAACTTTTAACGCGGCTGCTTTTGCCGGTTGTATGGCACAAATCGGTATGGATATTGATGATTTATATCGTGGCTATGTGGGTAAAAATACGCTGAACTTCTTCCGTCAGGATCATGGTTACAAAGAGGGTAGCTACATTAAAGTGTGGCATGGCAAAGAAGATAACGAACACTTAGTTGAAGTAGTTAAAAGCCTTGATACTGAGCATGCAGATTTTGCAAAACAGGTATATCAAGGCTTAGTAGCGCGTTACCCTCAGGGCGAATAAGCCAGGGTCTGTTGACCTTTGCGGATTACAATTTGTTCAAACTAGGGGCGGTTTAATCGCGACGCGAGGTTTGTAACCTAGTGGGCTAAGTAAAAACCGAGCAAAGCTTCCGCGTCCTGCTCACGCCCCTTACCTACATCCATGTAGGCAACAAAGAGTAAATCAGAACCCTTCGGGCAGCGCCTGTTTGGCATTGATGCTGCGTTATCGCCTATTTATGGGGAATAACCACACCACATAGGCTCTGCCTTGCCTAAATACCAAACAGACTGCTGCAAATTTAACCTTGAAAGATCAACAGACCCTAGTTTAACTGGGCTTTATACTGATATGCTTAGATGCGGAGTATTGTTACGCTTAATTAAAAGTAAACAGCGTTAAAGGTTGCAAGTTGCTTGCCTGCCTCATTTTGTAATACTAATTTTTCACCGTTAATTTGCCATTGCGTTGCTGCTTGCAGCACACCCGCCATGGCGCTTTCTTGTTCCATATTTTCATGACACATTTTTTGCGTGGTTGCTAACTGCGTAAAAGTAACCGTTTGCTTCGATACTTCATAACCGCCATTAAAGTTATTGCACCCTAAAAAACCGTGCACAGTGTTGTCACTATTAAATTGAATAAATGGCTCTTTAGTATTCACTTCAACGGGATTGCCATCGATTAAAACGGCTTTGAAGTAGGTATTTACTAAGTCAACGTCTGGCTTTGACGCTACTTTTGAAACAATAATTTCTAAAGGCTTTGATGAGGCCGTATTAGCAAAAGGCGAGTTACTTGTTGTGCTGGTGTATAGTAAGTTTCCTTGATTATTAATGGTTGCGCGCACGCTGTAGCGATGGGCTGGATCAATTTTTTCAAGGTTGTATTCAAGCTCTACTTTATACGGCGGTGCGCCTACTAAATCAATTACCTGCTCAGAAATAACGGTTGCTGCCACATCCATTTTTGACACATCAACCAAGGTAACGGTTAGCTGTGAATTAGGCGCTAATAGGCTGCGATCTAGGTAGCTAACTTGCACTGGTAGAGAGGCTGTTGTTTGTTTCACAGCGCTATTTTGCTGTGCGGTGTCATCGTTACATGCGCTAAGCATAAGTGTGCCACTTGCTAAAAAACATAGGCCTGCAACCGACTTTAAGATTGAGTTTGGCTTTGGTGAGAACATAACAGTTCCTAGATATAATTACGGATATAAACAGTAGCATACGGCTAAGTTACTTAATCATCGCTTAACTTGTAAATACAGCCAATACAGAAAGTTGAGATATAAAAAAAGACGCTTGGCGCCTTGATTCGTTACTTATTTTTTAACGTATTTAGTTAAAATTACAATACGTTGTCCATCAACACGCCCTTCAATATGTTCTGGGTTGCTAGTTAAGCCAATATTGCGCACAGCAGTACCGCGCTTTGCAGTTAAGCTGCTACCTTTCACATCTAAGTCTTTTATTAAGGTGACGGTATCGCCAGCTTGTAGCACTACGCCATTACTATCAATGTGTTTAATATCATCATCTTCAGCAAGCGCTTGCTGAGCCCATGTTAATGTGTCTTCTTCAAGGTAAATCATATCAAGTGCGTCTTGTGCCCAGCCATTATCGGCTGCTAGTCGTGTCAGCATGCGATAAGCAACAACTTGTACCGCCGGTGTTTGGCTCCACATGCTGTCATTTAAACAATGCCAATGAGTAGGAGTTAAATCGCGGGTGCCCTCAATTTGATCTTTACATGTTTGACAGGTGTAAATGCATTTATCTGAATGAGCTTCGGTAACTGGAGGTACTTCGTATACAGTTAAGTTATCTGTTGCTGCGCAGAGTTCACATTGGTTGTTGCTACGCTCTATTAAGGCTTGTTCAATGCTCATATTAGGGGCTCTTGTGAGTTTATAAAAAATTTATAATCGCATTATACCTTATAACCATAACCTTTGGGTATGCTCAGAGCGGCTGATAGCAGCAAAACCTTATAAAAAATAAGGTTAATAAAGGTTTTTATTATAAGAATATAAATTTAGGCTTAGTCGCTTGTTTTTTATTCGAATTAAAATTGCAGCAAGTCTTTAAAGTTTCACTATACTGGTTAGGTATAACAATAAAAATAACGCTTACATCACTGCAAAACAGGAAGGGTAATGCCAAATAATCCAGACGTAAAAAATTCATCTATTTTGGTCACTCAATATATTGCTAGGCAACCCATTTTTCATGCTGATAGAAGCATTTTTGCCTTTGAGTTACTTTATCGCGATTCAGTTAATAATGCCTTTCCTGCGGGAACAACCGACGGGCAGGCCACTGGGCGACTTTTTTTTAATGCGTTAATGCTGGTTGGGGTGGAAAAGCTGGCGCTTAATCAGACCGTGTTTATAAACCTATCTAGCGAAGGGCTTTTAGAGGATTTACCTACATTATTGCAGCCTGAAAATACTGTAATTGAAATTGTTGAGCGTACTGAAAATATCGAGCTTGTTACTCAACGAGTAACTGAGCTAAAAAAAGCAGGGTATGTATTTGCGTTAGATGATTATGACGCGCATGAAAAATGGCAACCTTTGCTCAGTTTGGTTGATTATATAAAGCTTGAAGTAGAAGAGCCTATAATAAAAACCACCATGCTACTTAAAAAGCTCAAACGCAATCACCCTGAGGTTAAAATAGTGGTAGAGCGAATTGAAACCTATGACGAATTTAGGCAGCTTAAAGAAGCTGGATGCGATTACTTTCAAGGATTCTTTTTTGCACGGCCAGAAATGCTCAGTTACGGTAATGTTGAGCCGTTAAAAATGGCGGTTTTTGATTTATTGCGCTGCACATCTCGTCCTGACTTGGATTTTAACGAAATTAATCAACGTATTTCTAAAGATGTGGGTTTAACCGCACGTGTTCTCAAACTAGTTAATGCCCGCTCTGCTAATAAAAATTTAGTGATTACGTCAATTCCACAAGCGGTTGTGTATTTAGGGGAAGATTCTATTAGAAAGTTTGTACGAGTACTGGCGCTGAGCGAACTTGGCTCAGACAAACCTAGTGAGCTTACTCGTTTAGGTTTATGTAGAGCGCAGTTTATGCAATTGATTTTAGAGCCCGGCGGAAAGATTATTGCAGAGCAAGGCTATTTAGTCGGCTTGATGTCGGTGCTTGATGCTATTTTAGATATGGAACTGGAAGCTATTGCCAAAGAGTTTAGTTTAGGGGCTGAGTTATCTGGTGCACTTTTAAGTTTTGATGGCATGATGGGGAACTCATTACATTTAATAAAAGCAGTAGAAGAAGATAACTGGCAATTGGCTAAAAAGTTGCTAGAGACTATTCGCCCTGCATCAGATATAGAGCTGGTGTATACAGCCATGTTAGATGCGCGCCAATATGCGGATGAGTTATTAGCCACCATTATTGAACAAGACTAACGCAAAACGTTTGGGTATGATTGGCACATATTGATTTTTACTTAGTATTACACCATGCGTTTACTTTTACCTATCACGACTATTTTAATTGCCTTAGCTTTATTGATCCCCGGGGTGACACAGCCGGTGTTGAGTATGGAAGGCAAAATTGATAAATCTAAACTTGCTCAAGCTGGTATTGAAATGCTGGCAGATGAAGGAAATCAAAACACCCGCAATATGCTAATGATGGTCTCGAGTATGTTGGGGTTAGACAAACTTGAAGGTGAGATCAGCGCTTATCAAAAAACGCGTAGTATTTGGGGCACCGTTAACGAACTGGCCGATAACAAAAACTACTTAGTGGCGATATTAGTGGCGTTTTTTTCAATAGTGATCCCAACAATTAAGCTGCTGCTTCAATTGTTTTATTGTGCACTGAAGGAGACTTCGTTTAAGTACAAGCTTGGTAAAGTGATAATTGGCTTAAGTAAATGGAGTATGGTGGATGTGTTTGTTATTGCATTAATCGTGGCTTACATGGCTGGTAATGCAAACGCGAACTCAGAAGACTTACTAAATATGCATGCTGAGTTTGGTACTGGTTTTTGGTATTTTACCGGCTATTGCCTGTTCGCTATTGCGGCTAGTAGCTTGATAAAGCCAGTGGTAAAAACCAGTTAATGATTGAGTTTTAAACGCAGTTACCATAAACTTTTAGCGTCTATTTACTTTTAGGTTATTTCATTGCAACGTATTTACTGTATTTTACTCACGCTGACCTTGCTACTCACTTTTGTGGGTCAAGCTGTTGCGTCTGTATCTATGGTATGTGATATGCCGCATATGAACATGGCAACCCATGCATCGATGCAGCATAGTGAAATGGCAATGAGTGACGACGCTGATACAACAACCATGTCTATGGATTGCTGTAGTGAGCAAAGCACGTTAACCCAAGATTGCAGTTGCCCAATGAGTGCTTGTAATTCGCATTCGGCCTTGCATGTAAACTCGCTATTTATAGCTTCCAAATTACCCTCTGAAAAAGTGCACCTTGCTGTCATGCAGCGCCAACCTAATTTTGCACGATCTCTTTATCGTCCTCCTATGCATGCATAACCGCAGGATAGGTGTGTTTAAAATCTAGTCATTTAGCTTTTTGTCATCTATCTGCTTAAAAAATTAATCGTTTTTTATTTTTTAATTTTAAGTGGAGCAAGTGATGAATCACTTCGCAGTATTAAAAGCTGTTTTTGTGAGCAGCTTATTGAGCATTAGTCTCTCTGTACACAGTGCTAAACTGAGTTTAAATGAGGCAATTAACTATGCCTTAAACCATGAGCCTTGGCTTAAAGCCAGCAAACAAAAACAAACATCAATTGAAGCAAAAAGTATTGCCGCAGGTACCTTACCTGATTCGGTACTCACGCTAGGGTTAATGAACTTACCAACCAATGGTTTTGCTTTTGATCAAGAGAATATGACCCAATTTAAAGTAGGAATTAGCCAATCGTTAAGCCGAGGCGATAGTTTAGCATTGCAGCAAAAAGCACTGTCTCAGTCGGCTGCGGCAGAGCCTTGGCTTCGTAAAGATAGACTCGCGCAGGTAAAAACCACAGTGACCGAGTCATGGCTCAACGCTTACAGAGCGCAGCGAACTATTGCACTTATTGAGCAGGACAAAGCCTTGTTTACTCAGTTAATCGATATTACCGAATCAAGTTATGTAAGCTCGGTGGGTAAAACACGCCAACAAGATATTATTCGTGCGCAATTAGAGCTAACCCGCCTTGAAGATAAACTAATGCAACTTGATCAACAGCTACAAGGTGCTAAAAAGCGGTTAACACAATGGTTGCCCATCGACATGCTAAGCCAGCCTGTTGGTGATGACTTTTCAGCGCTTGCAGCGTTAAAAAACTACACGGAATTAGAGTTTCAGCAATTAATGGCATTGCTATTAAAGCACCCCGCTATTATGGCGATTGATAATGCAATAGAGGCAAAGCAAACTCAAATAAGTGTGGCTGAGCAAGGCTATAAACCGCAAATTGGTGTGAATATGGGATATGGTTATCGCGATGATATGCCAATGGGTGGCTCACGAGCCGACCTTTTCTCTGTAGGAGTGAGTATAGATTTACCGCTATTTACCGACAATCGCCAAGATCAACTCGTTAATGCCGCGATTGCTGATAGCGAAGAGGCAAAAACACAAAAATTAATTGCCCTTAAAAAGCTACAAGGAATGTACTTTAAGGAAGTCAGCCAACTAACACGATTAAGTCAGCGAGCAGCGCTCTATAAAACTAAATTATTGCCGCAAATGGCCGAGCAATCCCAAGCGACCCTTAATGCTTATACTCGCGATGATGGTAATTTTTCGGATGTGATGCAAGCGCGGATCAGCGAATTAAATGCCAAAATAGACGCACTTAATATTCATGTTGATCAAAAAATTATTATTGCACGGTTAAATTATTACGCCAGTGCTGATGACGCCAGCTTAAAAAACTTATCACAGCAGGAGCTAACCTATGAATACTAATTTAAAATTGTCATTGGTGGCTATATGCAGTGCAGCGCTGACGGCCGGGGTGTTATTGAGCTTGCCAGCTGAGCACACTATGCCAAGCAATGACAAAACCAGTAGTAAAAAAGAGCCGCTTTATTGGGTGGCACCAATGGACAGTAATTATCGTCGTGATGAACCGGGTTTATCACCTATGGGTATGGATTTAGTGCCTGTTTATGAAGAGTCAGACAGTGGCGCCAATGAAGGCCCCGGCAGTGTTAAAATTTCACCTACCGTGATCAACAACTTAGGTGTACGCACGGCACCGGTGGAGTTTGCAGCGCTGGAAAATGAAGTCAACACGGTAGGCTATGTACAGTATAACCAAGACCAGCTCATTCATATTCATCCGCGGGTAGAGGGCTGGGTAGAGACATTATATGTGAAGGCCGCAGGCGATCAGGTTAAACAAGATGAGCCACTTTATACCTTGTATTCACCGCAATTAGTCAATGCCCAAGAAGAGTTTGTTTTAGCGTTAAAGCGCAATAATCCGGTGTTAATTCGTGCGGCTAAAGCACGTTTAAAATCGCTTAATGTGTCTGAGGGTTTTATTTCACGCTTACAAAAAAGTCAACAAGTGCTACAAAATATTACTTTTTATTCCCGCCAAGGTGGCGTTGTTGATGAGCTTAATATTCGTGAAGGATTTTATGTTAAACCTGATACCTCAATGATGAGTATTGCTCAGCTTGATGAAGTGTGGGTTGAGGCTGAGGTATTTGAACGCCAAGCTGAGCTGATCCGTGTTGGCTTACCGGTAACCATGACACTCGATTATTTAAGTGGTCAACGTTGGCAAGGGCAAGTGGATTATATTTACCCTACTTTAGATGCTAAAAATCGTACTTTACGAGTGCGTTTGCGCTTTAATAACGAAGGTCATCAGTTAAAACCAAATATGTTTGCGCAAGTGAGTATTCATAGCCAAAAAGCTGAAAAGCAGTTAATTGTGCCTAAAGAGGCGGTTATTCGCACTGGTAGCCAAAACCGCATTGTAATTGCGCTTGGGGAGGGGCGTTTTAAATCGGTTGAAGTAACCTTAGGGCGAAGCGATACGACTCATACTGAGATTTTATCGGGTGTTTTGGCTGAAGATGAAGTGGTTACTTCTGCGCAGTTTTTAATTGATTCAGAGTCGAGTAAAAGCTCTGACTTTAAGCGTATGCAAGCCCCTTCGCACAGCACCATGGCAATGAGTGATAGTGACCCAAGCATGGCTACTGTGAATGGGGTTATCAACAGCATTGACCCTAGCACGCGGGTTATGAATATTAGCCGTGAAGCGATTGAAAAGTGGGGGCGCGGACCTGCAACTATGGACTTTGTGTTAGCAAAAAATGTAACGATTGAGGCGTTTAAGCTAAATGATGAAGTTACATTTACCTTTAGTATTGAGCAAGGTGAGTTTGTGATCCATACAATGACTTCTGTGCATGCTATGCACAGTCAGCACGAGTAGAGTGGTTATGATTACTGCAATTATTCGCTGGTCTGTTGTTAATCGTTTTTTTGTACTGTTACTGACCGCTATATTGATTGGTGGCGGCTTGTATGCTGTAAAAAACACCCCAGTAGATGCCTTACCCGATTTATCTGATGTACAGGTTATTGTTAAAACATCTTACCCTGGGCAAGCGCCGCAAGTAGTGCAAGATCAGGTCACATTTCCTATAACCACGGCGATGTTATCGGTACCAGGGGCGCAAACAGTACGCGGTTTTTCGTTTTTTGGTGACTCCTACGTGTACGTTATTTTTGACGAAGACACCGATTTATACTGGGCACGAAGTCGTGTTCAAGAATATTTAAGTCAAGTATCTGCGCGTTTACCTAATACGGCAATTGCAGAGCTAGGCCCGGATGCCACAGGAGTTGGTTGGGTGTATTTATATGCACTCACTGATACCACAGGTAAGCACGATATTAGCCAGCTACGCAGTTTACAAGATTGGTTTTTAAAGTTTGAACTGCAAACTGTGCCCGGTGTATCCGAAGTAGCATCGGTAGGTGGCATGGTGAAACAATACCAAGTTAACGTACAGCCCGATAAGTTACGTGCCTATGGTATTCCGCTAAGCCTTATTCAAACTGCCATTAAGCAAGGCAACCAAGAAATGGGGGCATCAGTTGTTGAAATGGCAGAAGCCGAATACATGGTTACCAGCACTGGCTATGTAAAAAGTGTGGCTGATTTAGAAGCGATTCCTCTAGGTATAAACGCTAACGGTACTGCACTACAGTTACGTGATGTTGCTAATGTGCGTTTAGGTCCTCAAATGCGCCGTGGTGTTGCCGAGCTTAACGGCGAAGGCGAGGTGGCTGGTGGCGTAGTAGTGATGCGCTTTGGTGAAAACGCGCAAAAAACTATAGAGCTCGTCAAAGCTAAATTGGAGTCACTTAAAAAAGGCCTGCCTGAGGGGGTTGAAATTGTACCTGTGTACGATCGCTCTCATTTAATAAAAGACGCAGTTGATAACCTCACCTCTAAATTGATGGAAGAGCTGATTGTAGTTGCTTTAGTGTGTGTGGTGTTTTTATTCCATGTACGCTCATCGCTGGTGGCTATTATTACCTTGCCCTTAGGCATACTCACCGCTTTTATTATTATGTATTGGCAGGGAATTAACGCCAATATCATGTCATTAGGCGGGATTGCTATTGCGATTGGTGCTATGACTGATGGTGCGATTGTGATGATTGAAAACATGCACAAGCATATGGAGAAAAAACCGCTAACAGATGAAAACCGTTGGCAAGTGGTGATTGACTCTGCCAGTGAAGTTGGGCCTGCGTTATTTTTTAGCTTATTAATCATTACCGTGAGCTTTATGCCGGTATTTATTTTAGAAGCTCAGGAAGGACGAATGTTTGCGCCATTAGCGTACACAAAAACCTATGCAATGGCAGCTTCTGCTGGATTAGCAATTACCTTAGTACCCGTACTGATGGGGTACTTTATTCGCGGTAAAGTGATATCTGAAAATAAAAACCCAGTTAACCGTTTATTGGTAAATAGTTATAAGCCGCTGTTAAATATAGTATTAAAATCCCCCAAAAGCACCTTGTTAGTGGCACTGATTATTACTTTAGTGGGCTTTTATCCGGTTAATAAAATAGGCAGTGAGTTTATTCCACCTCTTGATGAGGGGGATTTAATGTATATGCCAACCACTTACCCAGGGATTTCTATTGGTAAAGCGCGCGAGCTATTACAGCAAACCGATAAGCTGATTGCCACTGTGCCCGAGGTGAAAACCGTATTTGGTAAAATTGGACGAGCGGAAACGGCAACCGATCCGGCACCACTGACCATGATTGAAACCTTTATACAGTTTAAGCCTAAAGATCAGTGGCGCGAGGGCATGACCACCGAAAAGCTCAAACAAGAGCTGGATGCTTTAGTAAAATTTCCAGGACTCACAAACGCTTGGGTAATGCCAATTAAAACGCGAATAGATATGCTGGCTACAGGGATTAAAACCCCAGTGGGTATAAAAGTCGCGGGGCCTAATTTGAATGAAATTCAAAAAATTGGCCAACAAATAGAAGTGCTGCTTAAAGATCTTCCAGGTACCGCATCGGTTTACTCAGAGCGAGTAGCGGGTGGGCGTTATATCAAGGTCGATATTAACCGCGAAAAAGCAGCGCGTTATAGTTTAAATATTGCAGATGTGCAGCAAGTGGTCGCAACCGCTATTGGCGGGATGAACGTGACTGAAACGGTTGAGGGTCAAGAGCGCTACCCGGTTAATATTCGTTATCCGCAAGCGTATCGTGATTCACCAGAGGAGTTAATGCTGCTGCCTATTGTAACCCCTGCTGGGCAACGCATTGCACTTGCCGACGTGGCTGATGTATACATTAGCGATGGCCCTCCTGGCATAAAAAGTGAAAATGCCCGTTTAAATGGTTGGAGCTTTATTGATATTAAAGATACTGACATTGGCAGCTACGTAGAAAGTGCTCAGCAGTTACTAAACGAGCAGCTAATTTTACCCGCAGGGTATTCTATAACTTGGGCAGGGCAATATGAATACATGGAGCGCGCTAAGGCGAAACTGAGTTATGTGTTGCCGTTAACCTTAGCCATTATTGTGGTACTGCTTTACCTGAATTTTAGAAGCTTCACTGAAGTATTTATTATTATGGCGACATTACCACTGGCGATGATAGGGGGTATTTGGCTCATGTATTTAGAAGGCTTTAATTTCTCTGTTGCTGTGGGGGTCGGCTTTATTGCCCTTGCTGGGGTGGCCGTAGAAATAGGCGTTATTATGTTGGTGTATTTAAACCAAGCCTATAAAGCGCAAGTAGAGGCCGCCGCTCAATTAGGAAAAAGCATGAGTATTGAGCAGCTTAAGCACGCCATATTAGAAGGCGCCGGTTTGCGCGTTCGCCCGGTAATGATGACGGTAGCAACCATAGTGATTGGCCTGTTACCTGTTTTATATGGCACAGGCACGGGGAGTGAAGTAATGAGTCGAATAGCCGCCCCCATGGTTGGCGGTATGTTTAGCGCCATTGTTTTAACATTGCTGGTGTTACCCGCGGTGTATTTATTATGGCGAAAGCGAAACCTATAATTTTTACACTGGTTGTGTAACTTGTACTGTAAAAAATCAGTACAAGTTACCCATCCTTACTTTACCTACTGATTTTATTGTGTTTTTTATTGGCATGATTCACGCATCTATTTAATCATTAGGGTTAAATAGTAAGGAACGCACATGCAAGTTAAAACAATCCAAGAAGTGTTCGATTGGACCGTTCAATTTCACACACAAATGGCCGCTAATTTTTTTAGTGTAAAGGACCTACTCGGGGAGCATAACAAACAGCTAATTGATTATTGTGTTGAGTATGAAAAAAAGCTCGCTGAGGATTTAATTGGCTTTAAAGCCATCACGCAAATAAACACATTAGATACGTATTGTTATGAATATTTTTCAGAGCACTCAGAAATTATTAACTTTACTGATTTAGATCGCAGTAACCAGTTAGATGAGCAAGTAATTCAAGAGTATTTATCTCAGCAGCATCAAAAAGTATTGAACGCATATAGTTATTTGGCTGATAAAGCACAATCACCTGAGGCTCAAGAAAAACTAAGTGAGCTGTTGCAACTTGAAGAGCAAGGATTAAAGCAAATGATACAAAGCATTAATCGTTATGCAGATATGTAGCAACAAGTGTTACGCATAAAAAAGGCGCTGTAATAAGCGCCTTTTTCGTATTTAAAATAATAGAGCACATTTAACTTTGCTCTACATCAACCACTAAGTCACTCGTAATCGACTCAAGAGCGTTAATTACTTCGTCTTTGTTAAGCCCATTAGGCAGGCTAACGGTGGCAACGGCACTAAAAATTGGCACCCCCCAGTTTGGCGCACTTTGCTGCCTTGAGTTTAAGTTCGTAATATTAGCGCCTTTATGACGAATAACACTTGCCAACTCCTGGACTATACCGGGGCGATCGTTCCCGGTGATCACAAAATTAAGCTGCTCGAGTTCAACAGGCTCAATTTCGGTGTTGCCTTTTTCAATACGGACATCTAATTTAGGAAGCCCATTAAGCGCATCTTGAAATGCCTGTAAATGCTCTTCAGCCACCTCAACTTGTATAATGCCAGCAAAGTGGCCAAGCAAATGACTTAAATTACTGCTTAACCAATTACCGTGGTTTTCCAATATAACCGATGAAATACTTTCTACTAAACCGGGGCGATCTTCCCCTAAAATGGTTATTACCAACTGCTTCATAATAGTTCTCTTTTTAAGCCCAAATGAAAAAATAAATGCATAGGCATTAAGTGATGCGATCTAATGTATGTGATTCTTAATGTATGTAAAAGCTAACCACAAAAGGATTGTTATATCTTAATAGGTTACTTTATTATTGTTATATTAGATGCC
>NZ_JASDDA010000007.1:0-133440 GCF_030407645.1 Pseudoalteromonas sp. APC 3495
CTTTCTTTACACCTATTTATTTGTTCTTATGGTGATCCCATTAACTTTTTGACTTCAACCATGTCTTGATTTTATCTCTCTTCGATTCAAGTTTTATCTCCAAGCTATCGATTTTTTCTTTCGAGATCCCTACAACCTCGTATATTTCTCTAGCTCTTCCATATTCACTTTTATTTATTAAATTATTAGAACAATTATTTAATATTGTTTCGTAAATTATGAGTCTCCCTTGAGATGCAGACTCTACAAATTTTACATATTGCTCAGCGGTCATTGACTCACAAAACTTTATATTTAAGTCTAGAATGAAACTTATATCTATTCTGTCTAGGCCTTTCATTTTTCTCAAAAAAAAGTCAAACCCCTCTACATAATATGAATTTAGGATACTATTTTTTATATCCGTTCCTAATGATTTGTAGAGAAAATTTTTTTTATTCTTTTCAAAAAAACTTCTTGGAGTAGATCTTTCAACAAATGTTTTAAATTCAGTTATTGCTGTAATTTCATTTTCCAATAACTTTGTTAAATAACTTTTCATTTGCCGATTACTGTAAGGTAATAAAAGCTGAAATAAATGAGTATCTATATAAGCAACAGCCCACTCAAAGCAATCTAAGGAGTCAACTCTATCGAACTCTAATATATAACCTTTACTAAGTAATATTGTAATTTTTTTGTAAGCTTGAAGCTGACATAAACCTTGTGCATATGGTGTAGGCGTATTGTAATTTCCTTTAAGTTCATCATAAAGATCCAATACCTTGTTATTAAGCTCATTAGTATAAAGAAAATAATGGGCAATCAACGGTAAATTATCTATATAAAGCTCCGTAGCTTTCACCTTATCTTCTTTCGCTTGGGTTAATAAATCAATATAAATGATATCTTGAGCAGCCCCAAAAGTAGCATTACAATAAACCAACAAATTAATAAAAAGTACAAACTTTATCCTCCGCATCCAACAACCACCTTTTTACTAATTGAGCATGCCGCCGCCGCTCGGTAATACGTAAATGAAGCACTTACTATGGATGGCGCAAATCCATTTGATAGATACCAACCTGTTCCTTGTAACTTCATAGTTGGAAAATCTATTACAGTCATTTCATTTTTCAGAGTAAATCTAGGTTTTGGGCTAGATATACCAATTGGTGTCCACACTTTCTTAGCTGCTTCATCTAAACAAATTTGCATTGCTGAGCAATTTACTTTTTTCGCAGAATCTTCCCCCCAAAAGCTTATATCTGCTTGCCCACCTGAACTAGGATATCTAGTGTTTATATACCATCAGAATCCTTATCAGCGATTTGGCGACCTAAGTCTTCCATGATTTGTTTTTTAGGGTCTCACTAATAATTTTTTAATTCATTCGCTACAAATTTAATAGCACTTGTTACGGCTCCGTTAACAAATTTACCACCTGTTATTTTTGAGACAGTCCCTCCAGCAAGAGCTTGAAGAAAGACACGGCTCGGCGAATTATTAGTATTTACTTTTCCTTTCATTATACCAGCAGTAACAAACCCATGACCGAAATTACTATCTTGAACATCAGATATGATCCCACCAGCGGCTGCATGAACTGTCATTTGAGTACCTGTATTCTCAATACCATACTCTTTAAAGCTGCCGCCTATTGCGCCAAAAGCAGCCCCAGAAAAAACACCTGACAAAGCGCCTTTTAATGTACCAGATGCAATTGCACCAGCCATAGTAACGGAAGTAGTCATTCCTGCACTAATAACCCAGCTCGTTGCTCATCCGCTGGCAAGACCTGCGGAAAATAGGTTGTGGCAACGGCAATTATAGCCTTCCAATATTTCTTAACAAACTTTCCTAAAACTTTGGAAAATACCCGCTCGCCAGCAGGGTTAGGTCTTGCACCTTGCCTTCTACTATGAAAGTCAAAAAGAGAGACCTGACTCTACTATCTTCTTAACCAATTAAATAATGATTACCGTGAGTGCTTGTGGCTTGGATAAAAATGTGGGGTTCCCTCAGGATCTGATCCTATTTATTCCTTGGTTTAATCATCAGGTAAGGTAAGTAAATCATCAACTATTCCTAACTTACTAAGCAATGAAATGAATCTTGACTTTTTTTTATCTATCACATATTGCGCATCCATAACTACCGAAAAAACAACGTACTCAATCCCTTTTTCAAAATTCAATCTATCTCTTTTTATTAGCGTAGTGTAAGTTTTGACTTCAAGAGGTTTAAATATTACATCTTCCTCAAGTGGCGAAAACTCTACATTTTTAAACGATAATGGGTTGTCAAACGGGTTATTCGTTAAATACACATCTTTTGCTCTATAAAACTTAAAAGCATGCTCAGTAAAATGAGTTTCATCAAAATAATTTGAAATTACTTTAATTTCAAATGCCGTATTATTTCTTAAAACAACACTCGTATTGCAATATACCAAATCGCAAATAGTATATACTACGGCTTCAATAGCTTTAGGTGGTTTTTCAATCGTATTTGAAAAGCATAGCTGTGAATTAACCATTAAACATAATAGAGCTAAAAATCTATATTTTGACATTCTATTTCCTTATGACTGCAAAGTGACCATTCAAGCTTATACATGGATATAAAGCAACCTAGTTCATTAGCTGCAATAAGTGTTTTATAGTGTATGCGTTTAGTTGAAAGGCTTTATAGACAAACTACATTTAATCACTGCTAAGCAAACTAACTGATAATGAAATACCATGACTAACTTTAAATAAATTAGTTAGCAATTTATTTTTTACACTAGTTGATTAATAATCATGCTATCCCAATATCCATTGTTATTAAAAAGCAATCCTTCAAGGATCCCTATGAAAAACTTAAAAATTGATATCGTCTCAGATGTAATGTGCCCGTGGTGTATTATTGGGTATAAAAACTTAGAAACCGCATTGGCAGAATTAAAAGACGAAATGAGTGCGGATATTACATGGCAACCTTTTGAGCTTAATCCAGATATGCCACTTGAAGGACAAGACTTAAACGAGCACTTGCAGCAAAAATACAGTTTAACTGAAGAAGAAAGCGCGCGAAATCGTCAAAACATGGCGGATGCGGGTGAACAAGCTGGGTTTACCTTTAATTTTGACGGTAAACGCATCATGATCAACAGCTTTGATCTACACCGCTTGCTAATGTGGGCGCGTGAAGAAGGCAAACAAACTGAGCTGAAATTGGCGTTTTTTGAAGCACACTTCACCGATTTAAAATATTTAAATCAAGAAGATGCGTTACTGGATGTGGTAAAAAAAGTCGGCCTTAACAAAGACACAGCCAGAGAAATTTTACACTCAGATAAATACGTACAAGCGGTACGCCAAGAGCAAAATAACTTTAAACAAATGGGAATAACCTCAGTACCTACTTTCATTATAAATGATAAGTACGCGCTTACCGGTGGGCAACCGAGTGAATCGTTTATTCAAGCACTTAAGCAAATAAGTGAAGAAGAAGCCAAGCAGGAGCAATAATTTTTCGGGTTAGGCTACATTTTGCGGCCTAACCTTATTAATTTTTTAAGTTAAACACCCGTCTGTTATTTAAATTAAGCCCGTCCTCAACATCACGATAATAGTGCTCATAAAGCGCATTTAACTCGCCGCTATCTGCTAACTTTGTTAAGCCTTGCTCTAATAACTCAATGATTGCTTTGTTATTTTCGTTTGCGTAAAAATAATAGTAATTATCGTATTGCAGCATAATATGAGGCTCAATAACAAAGTTATACTGAGGATGTTTACATATTTCGGCTTTTATAGCAGTTACTGAACGCGGAAAATAATCGCCAAGTCCTTCATCTAACGCTTTTAACATGCTTTCATAACTCAAATCACCATTAACTGTTAAGCCATTGTTCTTTACTACATAATAATCAGACCAACTTTGCTTTTGTAAGGCTATGAACGGCTTTAGTTGTTCAAGGGTTTTTATATCTGAAAATTCGCCCAACCGGCTTTGTTTAACCATGAGCAAGCGCTTTGAATGCAGCCCATTATAAATAGGATAACTTGTGCGGATTAAATGTCTTTGCTCTGCAAGGGAGTTTGGCAAAGTTAACCAAGCTAAATTAACATCATCGTTACGTGTGAGCTCTTCTAAAATTCTTTTAGTATTCATTGGCTCAAGACTATAAGCAATATTGAGCTTTACATTAACCTTTGCAAAGCTCTTTTCTAATAATGTTAAAATATAGTGGTTTTTTGGTATGTCTTGGGTGCTTGGTTTGCCAAGCTTAAGGGCGATCGTTTGCTCAGTGCTACTGGCAAAAAATGACACTGCCATTAAAATTAAACTGCAGCATAAAATAATAAGCTTCATAGTTATTCCAAGTTGCTTTAGCAATGTAACAAACTAAACAAATGATAAGTATAGCGGCAACTTAAAATTGCGTTAGTTTATGTACGATAAAGCACCTTAATCACATGCCAACCAAATTTCGTTTTTACTAAATGCGGTTCTAAAATTGCACCACTAAAGGCCACCTTATCAAACTGTGGAACCATTTGGCCTCGTCTAAACTCACCTAAATCACCGCCTTTTTTACCCGATGGGCATGACGAATACTTTTTAGCTAAAGTTTGAAACTTTGCGCCTTTGCCTAATTGCTTGATGATGTCTTCTGCAATCTCTTTATGTTTTACTAAAATATGCAGTGCGTGCGCCGTATTTGCCATGTAAGTGCCTTTTTAATGCTTAAATTTAAACGCCGCGATTTTAGCACAGCCAATACATTCAGGCATCTATTAAAGCACTTATAAATAGTGGGCTTGGTCTTGCTTTGAAGGGATCCTGCAATAGTGATATTTACCAAATAAGGTATATCGATTTGATGCAATTTTATCATAAAGCCAATTGTTAAAACGATTTGGCAACACACTAAATATACCACTAAGTTTCCACGGATAGCCTAGCTGTTTAATCACCTCAAAAAATGCATGGCTTTGTATAAATGCTTGAGCGTTTTCAATGTAAACCATAGAGGCAAAATCAGTTGTCGAATAGCCAAAGTGCATTAATATTTGTTGTCCTTTTGGCGATTGTACACTGCACAGTTTAAACATGGCCTGAGGATCGTGAGCAATAATAAAATTACACCACGCACTACAAAGCTTGCACTGGGCGTCGAACAGTATAATTTTTTGGCTTTTTATTAGCGCGGCGGTATGAGTCATTAATTGCTTGCTCAAGTGAGGGCTTATTGCTGCACAGGTTTTTTTTGTAGCTTGCGCTGCAAAGTGCGTCTATGCATATTAAGCTGCCTTGCAGTCATTGATACATTACCGTTGTTACTGTGTAATACATGTTGAATATGCTCCCACTCTAAACGCTCGGGTGACATAACCTCTTCAGGAATTTCGGTTACTGTCGATACCGGCTCTACTTTTAGCGCTTTTAATAAGCTTGCCATATCGACAGGCTTAGTTAAATAGTCATTAGCGCCCAAGCGCATCGCCTCTACGGCTGTAGCTATACTTGCAAAGCCGGTAAGCAATACAATATGAGCATGTGTGAGTAAATGGCGCAGCGGTGCAATAAGCGCCAGCCCATTTTCATCTGCTAACTTCATATCTAATAAAATACAATCAGGTTGCTGCTGGCGAGCCCTAAGTAAAGCCTCTGTTTGGTTATGTGCAACCTCACAGTTAAAGCTGTGTTTTGTTAAGCGCCTTGCCAAAGTGGTAGCAAGGTTAATGTCATCTTCAATAATTAGCAGCTTCATAGCGCCGACTCGGTTATTAATAGTGGCATTTGTATCTTGGCCACCGCCCCACCATCGGGGTGATTATAAACAGTTAACGAACCATTTAAACGCTCAAACGTGACATTTGATAGCATAACCGCTATTCCCATGCCTTGCTCGCTGGGCATGAGCTGCCCGCCTAACTCCGCTAACTCTGAGGATAAAAAACCAGCGCCAAAATCCCGAATAATTAACGCAATACTTTGCGCATCTGGCTGTTGCCAACTCAACTCTAATTGCATTTGGCCTTTTTTTTCGTTAGCAAGCGCTGCATTTTGTAATAAGTTTAAAATAGCAGGTAGCAGCATGGCATCACTTTTTAATGTGGCTTTAGGCGCCTCATTAAGCCAGTTTATTTGTTGATTAGGGTATTGTAATAGCAACGTATCATGAATTTGATTTTGCAGCTGCTCTGCTTTTATAGATGTTTGCGTGTTTTTATCTCGTAGCTGCATAGAGAGCTTTCTAAAATCATTAAGCTGAGTGCGGCATTGCAGCAAGGGTGATTGCATTTGCTGAATAATTTCATTGTTGGGATACTCTTCTACAAGCTCTTCAAACAATAATTGTAAATTAGCAATAGGCGTTGCTAATTGATGAGTAATTTGCGCCGCTGCGCCATCGAGAGTAACCAGTTGTTCACTACGCAACTGTTTCTCTCTAACTTTGGCAATAGTGCGCTCACGTTGTTGTAAAGCACGGTTCATTGCACCAATAACCAACGCAATCACGCAGGCACTGATAACAAAATTAACCCACATGCCAATAAAGTGGCCACTCATGTTCATTTGGTGCATGCTATGCTCTGGCATTTTAATCAGTAGCATGCTGTAGGCAGCGATAGCCAGCACAGCAATATAGGCAAGCCCACGAGCGCTCAATGTAATTGCCGCTATCATAATAGGTAACAATAATAACGACACAAATGCGTTAGTTGCACCGCCACTTAAAGACAACAAAATAGTTAAAAAAAGTACGTCAGCGGTCAGTTGCATCAGCATGCCAACAGGCTTTGCTTGGCTAACATTTCTATAAGCAAAGATACTTGCTAACTGAAAAACCGCCTCAAGCGTAATAACGGCTAGCAACGGCATGAGCGCAATTTGATGCTCTAATAAAAAATAAACGCTTAACACCGCAATAAGCTGCACAGCAATGGCGCCACTGCGTAGCATTAATAACCGGCTAATAGCAGGATCGGTTTTAATTAACACAATAAGATTCACCTGACTGAATATACATTGCTTTGTTATCCATTATAAATAATGCTTTTTAAGTAATGATTTCATAATATGCGCCTCATATTAGCTGCTCACTCAGCCGCACTCAAGCATATATGGTCAACAAAGTATTCGTATTCTATTAAGCTTAGAAAGCCTATGAGCTATCGTGTAAAACACGCACAATCATTAAAAGCATTTAATTAACACAATAAAAACAAGCCACTTACCTTTAAACAAAAATGCAGCAAATAGTCCGTAAAATAGCAGTAATTACTAAGCAAACCATGCTATAAACTAGTGTTAACAGCTAATTTTTGATATAACGTCCTCATTAGACGAACACGTCAGACCACTTTTAAGAGAACACACTATGCCTTACGCACATATCACTGGTTGGGGTAAATGCATTCCACCAGCAAGCATCAGCAACGACGAAATAAGTGAAATTGTAGATACAACCGATGAGTGGATCACCACACGCACAGGTATCAAGGCACGAAGAGTTAGCCATGTAAGTACTGCTGAACTTGCTAGTGTGGCTGCAAAACATGCCATTGCTTGTGCTGGCGTAGATGCAAAAGATATCGATTTAGTTATTTTAGCAACGTGCACCCCCTCAACAGTAGTTGCAAACACCGCCTCATTAGTACAAAAAAATATTGGTGCCACAGGCGCTGCAGCCATGGACACCAACGCGGCATGTTCTGGTTTCTTATATGCTTTACAAGCTGCGACAGCTCAAATTCAAGCTGGCATGATCAAAAAAGCTGTCGTTATCGCGGCTGAGCGCATGACGTGGTATGTAAACTGGGCACGACGCGACAGCGCAGTATTATTTGGTGATGGTGCCGGTGCCGTTGTGCTTGAAGCAGCAGAAACACCTGCAGGCTTATTAGGGACTAAAACCGGTTGTGACAGCGAAGATCGTGATATTTTACACATTACTAATTTTGGCAGTGATTTAAATAAATATGAGCCAATTGGTCCATCAGACCTTTTATTTGAAGGCCGTGAAATATTTAAACGTGCCGTTAAAGGCATGAGTGAAGCCTGTGACGACGTGCTTGAACAAGCCAATCTTAAGTTAGACGATATCGATGTACTAGTTCCGCATCAAGCCAATCTACGCATTATTCAAGCTATTCAAAATCGCTTAAAAGTGGATGACGAAAAAGTAATGGTCAATATTGGTGAATATGGCAACACCTCTGCTGCCACCATTGCAATTGCATTGTGTGAAGCCGTTGAGCAAGGCTTAATTAAACCGCATGCAAACATTATGTCGGCGGCATTTGGGGCTGGCCTTACTTGGGCGGCAAGCTATATAAAATGGGGCGAGCGAGTAACGCCTATTGCTGTTAGTGATGCTGAGCTTCCACCGTGTGATAAAACGGGTTTAGAGCTTGTTGCACCGGCTGTAAAAGCGTGTAAAGACGCAGAGCCTAGCTAAAAGCTAATATATAAACATGCACATGTATTGATAAACAGCGCACTGCTTTTAGTGCGCTTTTTGCTTTTTAAGGAAAATATATGCAACTACTAGGCATTCATCATGTAGCCATCATTTGTAGCAACTACCCACGCTCTAAACATTTTTATAGTGAAATATTAAAACTCACGATTATTAATGAGCATTATCGTGCACAGCGTCAGTCTTACAAACTCGATTTAGCTTTACCTGATGGTAGTCAGTTAGAATTATTTTCGTTTAATGATGCGCCAAGTAGACCAAGCTACCCCGAAGCACAAGGACTTAGACATTTAGCATTTAAAGTTGGGTGTATTAATACTGCTAAACATTATTTAGAGTCACACAATGTCATCGTCGAAAATATTAGAGAAGATGAAATAACCGGCAAAAAATTCACCTTTTTTGCCGATCCAGATGGCTTACCCCTTGAGTTATATGCACTTTAACATCAAATAACTCAAGGTAAACCTTAATCCAAGTTCAGGTTAGTTAAATCGATTTTGTAGGTAAGTAAATACTGCACGAATACCCAGTGCTTCACCACCAGCTGGACGCCCGGGTAATGCACGTAAATTCCATGCCATTACGTCAAAGTGAACCCATGGTGTATTTGGCTCTATAAACTCTTTCAAATAAAGCGCAGCGGTTATTGCGCCACCAAATGGCGTACTTGCACAGTTAGCCATATCAGCCACATCGCTTTTCAAAAATGGTTTGTATTGTTCGAATAACGGCAATTGCCAAACAGGGTCGTTAACTTGCATTCCCGAGTCCATAATGGCATTTGCTACAGCGCGATCCGTTGAGAAAAACCCCGGTAACTCCGTACCTAACGCAATACGGCACGCACCAGTTAGTGTAGCAAAATCAATGATTAATTCAGGATCATCGTTTTGTGCTTCGCTTAGTGCATCACACAGCACTAGTCGCCCTTCTGCATCGGTATTGTCTATTTCGACCATAATACCTTTACGGGTTTTTACTACATCGCCAGGGCGAAATGCATTACGCGAAACAGCATTTTCAACCGCAGGCACTAAAACACGAAGGCGTATTGGTAAGTTAGCGGCCATAATTAGCTGAGCCAGGGCAATAACATGCGCGGCCCCACCCATGTCTTTTTTCATGTTGCGCATGCCTGAACTAGGTTTTAAATCCAGTCCACCGGAATCAAAACACACGCCTTTACCGACTAACGTAATTTGTGGCGCATCGACTGCCCCCCATTTCAAGTCAAGTAATCGTGGTTTATTTTCACTCGCGCGCCCTACCATGTGAATAGTTGGGTAATTTTGCTCTAATAACTCATCACCTATCCACTGCGAAAATTCACCGTCGAATGTATCTGCTAGGTCACTCATTACCTGCGATAAATGCTGCGGCATCATATCAGCAGCTGGGGTATTAACTAAATCGCGTGCTAAATTAATGGCGTCCGCTTGTTGTTTTACTTGTTCATATAATGTTTTATCAGCAATGCCAAGCTGAGCTTTTGCTGTGGCTTTTTGCTTGTACTCACTAAACTCATAACCACCTAACACAAAGCCTAAAGCAAGTTGAGCAACTAAAGACTCATCACCTTGAATTTGATAACAACCCGCAGGTAATTTACTGGCAAGCTCGCCAGCAGCCCAAAAATCATCAGTGCTTTGCATTACACAAAATACCTGACTTAGTTCACCCGTTTCTGGGTTTGGTACTAGTGCGAGTCCTGATTTTTCAAAATCTGTGTTTGCTAGCCAGCGCTGTACAAAACTCGGTTGCTGCGTAAGCCAATCGGTTAGTTCGTTTTTAACGATAAAAGATAGAGGAATTCCTGAAGAGGTATGACGAAGTAAAGCACTCATTAAATGACTCACATAATAGAAAATGATGCCTTAGCATAACAATAAGCACTATTAAAAGGTATAGCTAATTATGTTCTGCTAGCTTACTTCTTCTTTGAGGGCGTTGAGTCTTGCTCTTGGTTTTGTTGAGCAATTTCTTTATCAATTTCTTTAATCGGCTTATTCATACTAAAAGAACTCGGTAATACATCAACACCTACTAACTGCCCTAGTTTAACAACCAGTGGAATAGTTAATGGTGCAAACGGTAATAACGCAAAAACGCCTAGCCCTAGTCCTTTTAATATATCAACAAACTGCTCGTTGGCGCGTTTTAGTTCTGCTTTATTTGTTTGCCCTTGGGTATAACGCCTATAAATTATTAGCATTTCTTTGGTTTCTTGCCTTTCTTGGGCAAGCGCAATTTTAAGCGCGACCATAGCACGACGAAAGCGTAGTTGTTGCCGCTTTTTACTTATTTTAGCAACCCGCCAGGGTGCACGATGGATAACTTTATATAATCGCATAGCCTGTATTCTCACACAGCGCTTTCAGTTCACAAAGAATAATTTACACGCTTTATTCAATCATTTATTCTTAAAGTTCATTTTCCTCAGTTTTAATTAAAAACATGCAAAAAAACATACCCAACACTAAACCCGAAAGGCCAAAATCTGATGAGTGCTGCGGCGGCGGTAGTTGCTGTCCATGTGTATGGGATGAGTACAAAGAAAAACTTGCACAGTGGAAAAAACATCATGGTGAAAATATCAATAGCAAGTCAGTTTAATTCAATAATAGAAAGTAGCTAAAATAGCTTATTTAATTAATAACTATGTATCAATGCCTGCTTTTACCCCTTTTCCCTGCCCTACTTATGATTAACTCTGCGTTATTTTTAGATAAATCATTTGTTTCAACTTGTTAAATAGTGGTTAATTGCCCATTGCCCTCTTTAGTTTTTTTATCTATAGTCTATTTCGAGGACTCACAGGAGGTGCGCTTAGTTTATTAAGCTTTTAGGAGTGAGTTAGCAATATCTGCTCCCCATTGAATGTGAACCGTCCACAATAAAGTCATTAAATAGACTATACAAATCAATTCTAACTGGGGATATTTAGAATGAAATTAAAAAGCAATGCGCTTCAACAGGCCATCAAATTTGCTCTAGCAACAACAGCCGCAGGCTTATTTGTTTCTGGTTCAGCAATTGCTCAAGAAGAGCAAACCGAAGTTAAAGTTAACAAAAATGTAGAAAAAATTGCCGTAGTAGGTACGCGCTCTGCGCCTCGTTCTATTGGTGACTCTCCTGTACCTATCGATATTATTGGTGGTGAAGAGCTAAGTAAATCAGGTAACACTGATATGCTAGAGCTATTAAAAGGGGCTATTCCTTCTTTAAACGTACACTCAATGCCAATCAGTGATGCTGCTTCATTAGTGCGCCCTGCAAACTTACGCGGACTACCTTCAGATAGCACACTAATTTTACTTAACGGTAAACGTCGTCACCGTGCTTCAGTTATCGCCTTTTTAGGTGGTGGTATTAACGATGGTGCGCAAGGTGCTGATATTTCAGTAATTCCAAGTATTGCACTGAAACAAGTAGAAGTACTTCGTGATGGTGCCGCTGCACAATATGGTTCTGATGCGATTGCTGGGGTTTTAAACTTCCAACTTAAAGATGCCTCTGAAGGCGGATCTTTCGAAGTTCGCAAAGGCGAATATTATGAGGGCGACGGTGATACAACTCAAATTTCAGGTAATGTGGGCTTACCATTTACCGATAGCGGTTTTGCTAATTTAAGCTTTCAGTACAAAACAGCCGACGCAACCAGCCGCTCAGTACAAAGAGCTGATGCTACCGCACTTGATGCCGCTGGCGTACCAAACATTGCCCCGATCACCCAAGTATGGGGTGCACCTGAGGTCGATGACGACATCTCTATCTTTGGTAATGTTGGTTTAGAACTTACTAACGACTCACAATTTTACATGTTTGGTAACTACTCAGAGCGTGATGTACGCGGTGGTTTTTATTACCGTAACCCACATACTCGCCCTGGTGCATACTCAAATGATGGTGGCGAAACACTGCTTGTTGGTGATTTAACCGGTGATATGAGCGGTAACTGTCCAACAATCATGATCGATGACAACGTTCTTGATAACCCTGACTACATTAATGGTGTAGCAAATAAACCTGATTGTTTCGCATTTAACGAAATGCTTCCGGGCGGTTTTACACCAAACTTTGGTGGTAATATTACAGATACGTCACTTACTATCGGTACTAAAGGTGAGTTTACTGGCGGCTTTTTAGAAGGCGCTTATTATGATCTAAGTGGTACGGTAGGGTATAACGAATCTCGCTACTTTATATACGACACAATCAATGCTTCACTGGGTCCAGATAGCCCGCGTGATTTTAGCCCAGGTAAATATGAACAATTAGAGAAAAACTTTAATTTTGATATTTCAAAAGGGTTTGACTTTGATTTAGCTTACGATGTAAACATTGCCGGTGGTTTAGAATGGCATGAAGAAACCTTTACCGTAGTGGCAGGTGATGAGGCTTCGTTTATTGCAGGTCCATTAACTGATCAAGGTTTTGGTATAGGTTCTAACGGTTTCCCTGGATTTAAACCATCAGATGCAGGCGAATATGACCGTCGTAACTATGCAGCTTACATTGATATTGAAGCGCCATTTACTGAAGAGTTCTTAATGGGCTTAGCGCTTCGCTACGAAGATTACGATACCTTTGGTTCAACCACTAACTATAAGTTAATGGGTCAATACCACTTGACTGAAGATCTAAATATTCGTGGCTCTATCAGCACCGGTTTCCGTGCGCCTACCGTTGGCCAAGCGAATGTTAGTAACGTACAAACTAACTTAAGCAGTGGTGTACTAGTAGATTCGGCTTTGTTACCACCTACAAACCCAATTGCTATTCAACTAGGTGGTACTGAACTTGAGCCTGAAGAATCACAAAGCTACACCTTTGGTGCGGTGTATACTATTGGCGATTTATTCTTAACGGTTGATTACTACAACATCCAAGTAGATGACCGTATTAGCCAATCAGATAAAATTGAACTTAGCCAAGCAGATAAAGACACGCTTGAAGCTGCGGGCGTACCTAACGTACAAAACCTTGCGCAAGTTAGTTTCTTTACTAATGACTTTGACACCACTACACAAGGTGTTGATTTAGTTGCTAACTACTCAGCTGAATTGTTCAGTGGTAGCTCTACATTTAGCTTAGCGTACAACTGGAATGAAACAGAAGTAACCCGCTCAAGTGATATAACTGGTGCATTTAAAGTAAGCCGTCTTGAAAATGACTTACCTAATCACCGTGCAACACTGAGCTGGGCACAACAATGGGAAAGCTTTTCAGCATTTTCTCGCCTTAACTACTTTGGCGAATACCAAGGCGTTCATGTAGATTATGATGAAACAGCTAAAATGGCTGACGCAGCTGTGACGTTAGATGTTGAAGTCACTTACTTCATGAATGACTCAATTAGCTTCTCATTGGGTGCACAAAACTTACTGGATCAAGAAGCAGAAAAACTTGATTTCACAGTGGCACCAAATAACAACTGGGGTGGTAAGTACTACGAAACATCTCCATACGGAATTAATGGTGGCTTTTACTACGCTAAAGCAACCTATACTTTCTAACATGTGTTAATAATAATCAAAGGCGAAATGTGTAATGCATTTCGCCTTTTTATTGCCCTTTATAAACCCATTTAAAATGACTTTTACACTCGCATTTTTTGTGGCTTTGGGGTTATAGTAAATAAAAAGAATATTAGTTGTATTATGCTAGTAAAAAAAGCGGACCAGTTATTATCACAAAACAAGCTTAGAGAAGCTGAGTTTCATTACAAAATGCTATTACAAGCAGAGCCTGATAATGGTGACGCCCTGTTTGGCTTAGGTAAAGTAGCACTGCGTTTAGAACAATTTGATGCCGCTGTTTATATACTACAACGAGCGTGTCAGCATCTCCCTTATGCATTAGAACCTTTGTATGCACTAAGTGATGCATTTAATGCGGTCAACTCTCCTGAAGATGCGCAAAAAGTACTCGAATACGCAACAAGTATTGCCGCAGACAACCCAGACACTCATTATTATTTAGCCCAGCACTATTTAACCTTTGGCGAGCTTGATAAAGCGCATGCCACGTTTGAGGAAGCATTAAAGCTTGGAATAGCACCAGTTACGGCTTATGTTTTATTTGAATTGGTACAATTAGGGCGCTTTAATAAAGCAAATAATTACATCGATCAGTTACATCACTTTTTAACGCAAACAAATAACCTACGCTTAAAAATGGTCTGCTACTATGCTTTAGCTAAAAGTTACGACAAGTTAGACGATACTGATCAAGCATTTAACTATTTTGTGATTGCCAATCATCAGCAACACAAACTCAGTGAATTTAATACTGAAGATTTAATTGAGTTTTATGATCAACTTATTGAATATAACAATGAAAGTGTGCTCAATTTAGCAAACCTAAATAAGCAGTATCCTGTTACGCCCGTGTTTATTATTGGTATGCCACGAAGCGGCTCAACCTTACTGGAGCAAATGTTAGCAGGACACAGTCAATGGGCAACGCTTGGAGAAGACACCAGTATTAGTAATAAGGTAGTCGCTTTTTTAGAACATAAAACAGGGTTACGCTACCCTCAATGCTTAACTAAGCTAACAACGCCTTTAATTAACCAAGCCAGAGCTGTATATTTAGATACCTTAAGTTCTTCTGGGAGCAATTGCGCATTTGTGATCAATAAACTGCCTAGCAATTACCAAAACTTAGGGTTAATTTATATTCTATTCCCAGACGCTAAGTTTATTAACCTGACCCGCAACTTTAACGCAACCGCATTTTCAGTGTTTACTAATTACTTTGCTGAAAACGAACCCTATTTTTGTGATTTGAATGAATTTACTTTGTACCATCAGCTTTATGAAAAACTGATGAGCCATTGGCAGCAATTTAACCGCTTAGCTATTTATAATTTAAGTTATGAGCAGTTAATTGAAAACCCTAAAGATCAATTAACCGCACTATTGAGTTTTACTGGCTGTGAATTTGAACAGACTTGTTTAGACTTTTACAAAAATAAAAGCGCCGTTACAACGCTCAGTAAACATGCCATCAGGCAGCCTGTAAATAACAAAAGCCTTGATAAATGGCAGCGTTATGAAGCCCCTTTACTTAGTTTGCTTTCGCCGCCTCAAACCAATTAAGTACATCTATAAATTGTTCTTGGCGTGCCTGTGGGTGAGTAAGCATATTAATATGGTCGTAATCTACTTTGTGCCCAAAGCGGCGGCCATATATTTGCATTTTTTGCACCCCAGTACCTGACTCATCAATAAACTTTTGAATATCGATAGGCTGTGCCAATGCTTTATCTTTTACTGCCGCAATATGTAACGTCGGAGGAAGCGTGAGATTTGCTAATGTTTTAGCGTAATCAAAGCCGTCATCACTGTCTATCCATGGCTTTTGCTTAGCCCACTGCATACTTTGATAATGGGACTTTTGAGTTTCATCATCACTGCCCCACTTTAAGCGTTTTGCTGGTAAATAACCGTGTTTTTTCGCTAATATTGGCGCCATAAAATACCAAATTAAATTGGCCTGAAATAACTTTTTAGGGTGGTTATTAAATAGCGAACGCTTTGAACCAAAATAGGCACACGCTTTTATATCGTTAATCAGCTCAGGGAAGCGAGCAAACACGCTATTAAGCAACACCCCACCCCAAGAATGAGCAACTAAAAAGTCAGGTTTTTTACTCTCTAACTGTTCAATTTTCTCAATAAATGCCGGAATATCTTCAACAATCGCCTCAGTTTGTCCATACCGTGCTTGCTTACAAATAGCAGGTTTACTTTCACCACGCCCGCGTAAATCAGCGACATAACAACAATACCCGTGTTCAGCTAAAAAAGGCGCTAACCCTTTATTGCTATGAGTGTAAAATATTTTGCCATTTTCTACCGCACCATGAATTAATAACACCACAGGGCCGCTCGGCTGTTGATTGGCGATACGGCGCAAATGCAGTGTTTGATGGTCACCTAATTTAATAAAAACAGACTCTTGAGTAACTGCCAAAGCGAATTCCTTATAATTGCTAACAACTCATCCTACCAGTAATACCTGGTAAGCCAAAGGGAAAATTATGCACTTTTTCTGTCTGTATTTGTTACTATTGGCTTTTATTCCTGTTGTTAAAAAAGCCTCATGAAAGCAAAATCAACTCGTTCTAAATTACATCCGCGCAATAAACATAAAAATGGTTACGATTTTAATTTGCTTACCTCGCAAACCCCTTCGTTAACTGCTTTTTTAATTACGACTCCAGCAGGCAATCAAAGTATTGATTTTAGTAATAACTTAGCTGTAAAAACCTTGAATCAGGCGCTATTAAAAAGTCATTACAATATTAACTTTTGGGACATTCCTGAGCACAACTTATGCCCACCTATTCCAGGTAGAGTTGACTATATTCATTACTTAGCTGACTTACTCAGCGAAGATAATCAGCAAGTTATTCCCACTGGCCGACAAATTAAAGTGCTTGATATAGGCACTGGCGCTAACTTAGTTTACCCGCTAACGGGCAATAGCGAATACCAATGGCACTTTACTGGCAGCGACATCGATTTAGCAGCAATAAAAATAGCCAAGCAGCTCGCTCAGTTTAATGATTTAAAAATAACCCTTAAACAACAAAAAAATCCCGAGCATATTTATAAAGGGGTGGTTAATGCGAAAGATTTATATCACCTAACGATGTGCAACCCGCCATTTCATGCCAGCGCAGAAGAAGCCAATAAAGGCAGTGAGCGTAAATGGAAAAACTTAGGTAAAGCCCCCAGTAACGCCCTCAACTTTGGTGGCCAAAGTAATGAGTTATGGTGTGAAGGCGGCGAGCTGACCTTTATTTCTAACATGATCAAAGAAAGCGCTCAGTTCAGTGAGCAAGTGATCTGGTTCACCTCGTTGGTTTCTAAAAAAGAGACCCTTGCTGCTTTACAAACACAGCTAAAACAGCTCCCTATTTGCGACTATAAAATCGTTGAAATGGCACAAGGGCAAAAAGTCAGTCGCTTTATTGCGTGGAGTTATTTTGATAAAACGACCCGTGAACAAATTTGTGAAGAATTCATATAACAACCATAAGGACTACTCATGATAGATTTTCGCTCAGACACAGTGACCAAGCCTTGCAATAAAATGCGAGATATTATGTATCATGCCCCGGTTGGCGATGATGTATACGGCGATGATGAAAGCGTTAACCAATTGGAAGCCTATGCTAGATTGCGCTTTAATGTGCAAGATGCACTTTTTTGTAGCTCAGGCACGCAAACAAACTTATTGGCATTAATGGCGCATTGTGAGCGAGGTGATGAGTATATTTGTGGGCAAAGTGCTCATAACTACAAGTTTGAAGGCGGTGGCGCTGCCGTTTTAGGCTCTATTCAACCACAACCTATTGAAAATGAAGCCGATGGTAGCCTATGTTTTACTAAAATTGCTGCTGCAATAAAACCCGATGATAGCCACTTTGCGAAAACGCGATTACTGAGCCTTGAAAACACCATAGGTGGCAAAGTACTGGGTATTGATTATTTAATTAAAGCACGTGAATTTGTTGATCAACATAACTTAGCACTGCATTTAGATGGCGCGCGAGCATTTAATGCCGCAGCCGAGCTTAACCTTGATATTAAAGAAATCACCAAACATTTTGATTCAGTCTCTATTTGTTTATCGAAAGGGTTAGGTGCACCTGTTGGTTCATTATTATTAGGTTCTGAGCAGTTAATCGCTAAAGCAAGACGCTGGCGAAAAGTGCTTGGCGGCGGTATGCGCCAAGCCGGTATATTAGCTGCTGCGGGGCAATATGCGTTAGAAAATAACACGCAACGTTTAGTCGATGATCACGCTAATGCGCGTTATTTAGCACAGCAGTTATGTGAAATTTCAGGCTTTGAAGTAAATATGAGTAATACCACAAATATGGTTTACGCTACGTTTGATAACAGCATAAACATCACAAAGCTAGCAGCCGATTTAAAAGCACATGACATTGTGTTTAGCCCAAGTAAGCAACTTAGGCTAGTAACCCATTTAGGTATTACTAAAGCGGATATAGATACCTTTATTAAAGCCTTAACGGCCCATATTTAACGCCGCTTTGTAATGCTTGCGGCACACCGATTCATAACGGTCGTTGCCGCCAATTTCAACTTGATTACCATCGGCAATAGCCTCGCCATTTTCATCGGTACGTAATACGTGATTTGCTTTGCGCCCACAATGACACACCGTTTTAAGCTCAATTAGCTTATCAGCCCAAGCAAGTAAATACTGTGACCCTATAAACAGCTCCCCTCTAAAGTCGTTGCGCAATCCGTAACACAATACGGGTATTCCTAACTCATCAACCACATCGGTTAACTGCATAACTTGGTCTTTTGATAAAAACTGACATTCATCTACCAGCACACAATGGCGTTTTTTATCTGCATTAAGAGCTTGAATAAGCGCAAAAACATCTATATCTGCATCATAAATATGCGCATCTGCTTGCAAGCCAATACGTGAGGATACTTTACCTACTCCGGCTCTATCATCGATAGCCGCCGTGAGGATCACCGGCTCCATACCACGTTCTTTATAATTGAATGCAGATTGTAGTAAGGTAGTTGATTTACCTGCATTCATTGCAGAGTAGTAAAAGTATAATTGCGCCATTGTCGTGCCTTCAAATAAAAAGTGCGCTTATGCTACCTTAAAGTGCTCAGAATACAAATTTGGATACGTTATTTAGCTATTTATTTTGCTTCATGCTCTAGTAACCATTGCTTGCGCTCTAAACCACCTGCATAACCAGTTAGTTTTTTATTTGCACCAATAATACGATGACACGGCACAATAATACTGATTGGGTTTTTACCATTTGCAGCCCCTACCGCTCTCACAGCTTTAGGGTTGTTTAACTGCTCGGCAATATCTTTATAAGTCGCCACTTTTCCATAGAGTACGCTACACAATGCCTGCCATACGCTTTGCTGAAATGGCGTGCCGCCAGTATCAAGCTCTAAATCAAACTCAGTACGCGTATGAGCAAAGTACTCATTAAGCTGCGCCACACAAGATAAAACATGCGAATTATTTATCTCGTTTAAAGGCGTACTGATATAACTGGCCGGTGGATAAAACCCCACATAACTAATACCTTTTTCAGTTGCCTGAATAATAATGTCATCAATCGGGCTGGGTAAACTGGTTTGCACTATCATAATTGCTGCCAAAGTTGAAAAGTTAAGTAAGATCGAAATGGTGCACAGTTCGCAGATTCAAAAGAGCTTGCTGCCGCTTGTGCCTTTTTAACGCCTAAATCGCCATCGAGTAAAATATCGGGCTGGCTTTGGCCGCGTAACTTTGCATAATTAACCGTCCATGGGCCAATCCCTTTTAAACTAAGCCATTGGTCTAAATCATCACAATCGGGATTCACGGCACAAAATTCAGCGAGGTTATGCAGTGCATTTTTACGCGCCTGTGGCATTTTAAAGAATGCAAAATCACTGTGTGCTAACACTTCAGGCTCAGGAAAATAGACCTGTTGGTGTTGCTTTTCACCAAGCTGTGTTACTAAATTAGTCACTAGGTTGTGCGCCGCCGCTACACTGACTTGTTGCCCAAGTATAGCCCTAACTCCCGCCTCAAAACTTGACCAAATACCCGGTAACCTTAAGCCTTTAGTAAGTGGAAATGCATTATTAATGTGTTCGCTTAAATGCGCCTCAATTAAATAAGTATCTGCATCTAAATCAAGTACACGGCGAATGTTGTTAATAACTGGCTGTAAATATTGCGTATTATCTATATCAATTTGCACCCGAAAATGATGTTTATCTGCAACAAACTCAGCATCAAAACGCCCTCTACACGATTTATAAGTAAAAGTACGCCCATAACTGGTTGGCGTTAACCACTCTATTGGCTGAATTAATCGTTTTGCTAAAAACCCATGCAATGCCTGCCAGTTATACGGCGGACGAAAAGGCAAAATTAAGGTGAGCCCAATATCAGCTGGGTGCTTGGCGGTTCTGAGCGCTGAGGGCGCAATATTAAGTTGTTTTAAAAAAGCATCATTAAAACGCCTAACACTTTTAAAGCCTGAGGCAAACGCTATCTCGGTAAGCGGTAAGCTAGTTTCTTGAATCAATTTTTTTGCAAAATGACATTGGTTAAACAATCGATATTGCGTGATAGAAATGCCAAAATATTGAGAAAATAATCGCCTTAAATAACGGCTGCTTATTCCTAAACGCGTGGCGAGCTTTTCGCAGTCGTGCTGATTATCCTGATCAATTAATTGCTTGGCTCGTAGAGCCGTTGTTTTTGTTCCCTGCCAAGCCGCACTTCCTGGTGCACTATCGGGCCGACAACGAATACAAGGCCTGAAACCAGCCTGCGCGGCAGAGTGTGCAAACTGATAGTAGACTACATTTTTTTCGTGAGCTGTGGGCGCAGGGCAAATTGGCCTGCAATAAATACCGGTACTTTTAACGGCTACATAAAAAAGCCCATCGAAACGCGCATCACGACTTTGACGTGCTTTTTGCCAGTGCTGATCACCCATAAAATGCTCTTGTAAATTAGGTAGCGCTTAGCTTAGCAAAAACTAAGCGTATTACTGGCCATATTCGGCACTAATCTTTATTTGCAAAATCAATTAATGCCTGACCCGTTAAACGATATATAATCCATTCATTTTGTGGCTCAGCGCCCATACTATTATAAAAATCAATCGCGGGTTTATTCCAATCAAGTACCACCCATTCAAAGCGGCCACAGTCTTTATTGATTGCTCTGTTTGCTAGTTCTTTCATAATGGCTTTACCAGCCCCATTTCCGCGGCTATCAGGGCTCACGTATAAATCTTCTAGGTAAAGACCATTTTTACCTAACCAAGTCGAGTAATTGTAAAAATACACGGCAAAACCAATTGGCTCATCATCTTGTAAACATATTAAACTGTGCGCCGTTGCGCCTTCACAAAACAGGGTGTTTAAAATGGCTTGCTCATCGGTTTTAACTGCATCAGGTTCTTTTTCGTAAATAGCAAGCTCATTGATAAAGTGTAGAATTGTTTTTGCATCACTTGGCTTTGCATCGCGAATTTCTATTGCTGTGTTCATTGTTATTGACCCTTAAAAAACTACTTTTATGCCTGGTAAGCATCTAATTTAATATAAAAAGTGCTTAACTAATTATGATAATTTAAGCCATTAATACATTTATTTATACCCTAGCATATCGTTTTATATTCAATAAGTAACGTTCATGAGCTTATTTCAATTTATTCATTAGGGCATTAAAAAAACAAATTAAAACAACGCTTTTATATATGGCAAAAAGTTGTCATTATGAGTACACAGTAAAGCAATGAGGAAGTTTAACTAAAATGGGTCATGGTCATTCACACAGTCACGTTGATGATAACCAAAGTGATAAACAGCTCACTCTTGCCGTATTTATAAATGTTTTACTGACTGCAGTGCAAGTTGTTGGCGGCGTATTTTCCGGCAGTCTTTCATTAATTGCCGATGCATTACATAACCTAAGTGATGCGGCCTCAATTTTTATTGCCCTCGTTGCTCGAAAAATTGGCAATAAGCAAGCTGATACAACCCACCATTTTGGCTACAAACGTGCAGAAATTCTAGCAACTCTTTTTAATAGCACCACGTTAATAGTCATCGGTGGTTATTTAATTTTTGAGGCCATAAGTAGTTATTTAAACCCTCAACCTATCAATGGCTGGATCATTGTGTGGGTTGCTGCAGTAGCGCTATTCATTGATTTAGTCACTGCATTATTAACCTTTAAAGCCGGCGCTAAAAACAACATGAATATAAAGGCGGCGTTTATTCATAATGTGTCTGATGCCATGGCCTCTATTGTGGTTATTATTGCCGGTACTTTAATTATTTTATACCAGTGGTATGTAGTTGATTTAATAGCGACGATATTGATATCACTGTATGTTATTTATCACGGCGTATTATTACTTAAAGCCAGCTGCAGCATTTTAATGCAGGCAGCCCCCATTGGTTTTGACCAGCAACTTATCAGTAAAAAGTTACTGCAACAGTTTGCCATTACTCAAATAAAATCAATAAAAGCATGGCAACTCGACGATAACACCACACACTGTGAAATTGTGATGCAAACAGATACCCTTATTGAGCTTAACGCCATTAAACATTATTTACATGATGAATTTGCAATTGAGCACTGTGTAATCGAGTGTTACTAATCACTGTTTTCAATAACCAAAATGATTACATTAAAGCTCTAAGTAGGTTTACTTATATTAGATAGACTTCTCAGCGGTTTTTATTTAAACCGCTACAAAAATACGATAGATAAGTATTATCACAAATTAATTAAATTAAAGAGTACTGATAGTTGCTGCTGCAAGAGGCAGCATTAAGTTTTCAGCTTTATCTGCTTTTTTCACGGATATTTGTGTAAACAATAAATGTCCACTTCCCTGCTCCTTAGCCTTTCTTACTTCATTAATTACAGAGCCGTGAGCTGGGTGCAAAGACATCACCCCGCTACAATAGCAATAATTAGATTACGAGAGTGGCTACAAAATAAATTGAGTGAAAAAACTCAGTTGTGTAAATATTTCAGTTTTACTGTATTCATCCCAGAATTCGAAGTAATAAAGCGTAAAAGAACAACCTCAACACTTAGAATAGCTGCAATACTTTACTTAATAACCTTAGTAAGTATGCCTTTTTATGTTATAAAAAATGTAACTTGCTGATCTAAAATACAAATAACAACTTGTCCATTTGTCAGCCAGCAATGCAAACTTAAACAAGAATCAAACTCAATATTAACCATATGATTTATAAGTAAATTACTTGCAATTCTGTGCCTATATACTAGACTAGCCACAATTAGAATTTTTAGGATAAGCGCTATGAAAGGTAATCAAAAAGTAATCGACGCCTTCAATACATTGTTAGCTAACGAATTAGCTGCTATTGACCAGTATTTTATTCATTCTCGTATGTACGATGATTGGGGCTTAAACAAACTTTATGAGCGTCTTAACCATGAAATGGAAGAAGAAAAAGACCACGCTGACTGGCTAATCAAGCGTATTCTTTTTTTAGAAGGCGTACCAAACATGACCAAACGTCGTGATCTGTTAATTGGTGACGATGTAAAAAGCATGATGCAAAACGACTTAACCTTAGAACTTGAAGTGGTTGAGTGTGTTAAAGAAGTTATTGCCATCTGTGAACAACAGCAAGATTATCAATCACGTGAAATTCTAGAAAAGCTATTATTTGATACCGAAGAAGATCACGTCTACTGGTTAGAGCAACAATTGGGTCTGATTGACAAAATTGGCACTCAAAACTATCACCAAGCTCAAATGGGCGAATAAGGACTTATATTATGAAAGGCGATAAAGACGTTATTGCAGCACTAAATAAAGTACTTGCTAATGAGCTTGTGGGTATTAACCAATACTTTTTACATGCACGTATGTTTAAAGATTTTGGTTTTAGTAAACTAGACAAAGCTGATTACAAAGTATCGATACAAAAAATGAAAAACGCCGACCGTTTAATTGAGCGTATTTTATTTTTAGAAGGCTTACCTAATCTTCAAGATTTAGGACGTTTACGTATAGGCGAAAACAGCGAAGAAATGATTGCCGCTAACATGAGCTTTGAGCTTGATACCGTAGACGAACTGCGTACTGCCATTAAACTAGCTGAAAGTAAAAAAGATTACATTAGCCGTGAAGCGCTCGATAACATTTTAAATGAGCAAGAAGAGCAAATTGATTGGCTCGAAACACAGCAACTGCTGATCAAAAACACTGGGCTTGAAAACTACTTACAATCACAACTGTAAGTTAAAGTTATAAACATAAAAAAAGCAGCTAAGGCTGCTTTTTTTATGTTTAATTTTTAAGTGTTAAACCAATTCGTTTAGATAGGGACTATTATATAGACTACTATTAGGCCACTTGATCGGTTATATCTGCTATTTGAATCAGTTTACGATTGAGGATCTTTTTAGTACAGCCACAACACTTACCGCATTGGCTGCCCACTTTAAGCTCTTTAGTTAGCTCGCGCATGGTAGTAGCACCATCGTCGATGGTTTGCTCAATTTTTTTATCGGTCACACCGTGACAAAGACAAACATACATGAATACAAACAACTCTCAATTTCATTTAGTGGGTTTATATTAATCTAAACGAAAATAGTTATCAATTGGTTTTTTATAAAATTTGAATTTTTTGCATTTTTTTTGGTCAGCGCCACTTAAATTGAGAATTCGCGGCAGGTTGAGAATTGTTTGAATTTCATTCGAAGTGTGGCACTTAAATTGAGATTTATTAACTAAAGCCTCACCTTGAATTTAAATAGGTTTAGATTTAGGTAAATAGTTGAATGATTGAAATGAATTACATTAAGTCTGAAGAAACCTTAATGTATAAATATAGAATTAGTGCGTGGGCTATTTCCGGTTTGTGCCATGAGCGGTCATTCATGATTAACTCGTTTCTGTTTCTGCCCCAAAGTAAGTTAGCGGGTACCGTCTAGCAAACTATGGGAAGTCCAATTGGGTGTTTGCGAACGACTCGCCATAGCATGTGGTATCACCAGTAAAGGCCCTTGTAGAAGCTCAAAAACAAAGGGAATTAACATTGCGCTAGGCAATTACTACTTAGCGTCACAAGGTTTGGTGTCATTGAAAGATATTTGGATCAATATTCATTACGGGAGATGAACCGCCCATTGCGGGCCCGCATGATGGGTGGTGTGAGGGCTGGGGGTTAGAGATCTCCGGCTACCCGATTATACCTTTGATTTTATTAGCTCAGCAATTTCTAAAGCAATCTCTTCAATTGTATGAGTGGCTGTACTGCGAGCGACTTTGTCTGCAATTGAGGGACTAAAATCTACTACTTGCTGTTTTGTAATGTTGTGCCAAATGGGGAGAAGAACTTGTTCACCCGAAACAGTTCTCGTAACGATTCCATCAAGCTCATAGTTCGTCCAGCCTTTCTTTATAAACGAAGGTGATAGAACAACCAGCCCTACTTTACTATTGGCAAGTCCTTTGTCTATTTTTTGTCTCAGGCTATCACCAATTCTAAGCGTCATTTCGTCGTACCAAACATTCAGCCCTTGAGCTATAAGCGCATCTGCTAGAGGACGAACAAAATCATCTTTATCTTCGGACGCGTGTGAAATGAAAACGTCATAAGTATCTCCGCCAGATTCTGTCGAAGGTGGGATATTGTCACGAACTAAGCTTGGAACTTCCGCCAGTGGACGATCTTGAATTGCGGGAAGTGCACCCGGCAGTATTCGTACAGATGCTTTAGCACTCCCCCTCAACCCTTGCATATCAACAGCAACATGCCAGTGACCAGAATTAGGAATCTGAAGTCTTAAAGGCGATTTCTTTGCCAAGCCACCGATATAGCGGTGTCGCCTTCCGCTCTTATAATTATTGAAGTCAGAACTGTTCATTAGACGAACATTAGCGCCTCTGGTTAAAGTAACCTCAACAATCTCGCCCGCCTTCCTTTGACCTAAATCATTATGAATGAATTGCAAACCTGCTTACTCCTGATAGGGCATAACGCCTTGCTAAGCGGCGTGAAACAGTTGGCTAAACTTGCGAGGTACGAGCGTGAGCCAACTGTTATCACGTCCGTTTAAGCAACTTGTTAAGCTATTATTTTGCAATGAAGCTAAATGTAGTCGTAGGCACAACACCATCTTGTAAAATACTATCCTCCTTGACTATATATTTTACCTGTGTTTTTTCATCTCTTTCTAATGCAGTAACAGTAACAACCCCATTTTTAAAATTAATGTCTTTTATGCCACCGCAAGCATTTAAGGAAGGGCTAAAACTAACTTCATTTTTGTTAACTTTGACTATCGATATAACCTTTAGGCAGCCACTGCCACCAGTATAACCACTCACAGAAATATAATTAGTATTGTTATAATTTCCAAGTAACTTACCCTCAACACCTAGCCAAGAGCTTTTACCAACCACTTTGCCCTCTAATTTATAGGTTTGCTCTTTTTCATAGTAGTCATTTTCTTTTTCAGTGATTGAAAATATCCCTGAGCTTGTAGGTATATTTTCAGCGGAGTTTGCAAAAGAGGTTAAAAGTAGAGTAGATATCAGAATGCTTTTTCTAAACATTTTTATTTCCATATAGGTTGATTAATTATACAGGCTAGAAAAATAGCCTAACAACTTAATCAGAGGACGCTTTCTTTTTTTAGCGCGAAAACGTCCTTATTTTGTAAACTTACATTAATAGCAAATAGTTTAAGTCATTGCCAGCTATAAATATTATGCTTTGTGTTATTTATATAAGCATGTAAAAAAGAGGAAAGTGTCCTCTTATTTTTATTAAGTTAATAACAACTAACCTCAGTGACGGCTCATCGCTCCAAGCCGAACTTCGTCAATGTGCCAAAAGCGGTCGTTGGTAATACCTCAATAATAAGTTGTTAGTAAAGGTTGGCTAGAATGAGTTACGCCTTGCCAACCACAACTTATTTCTTTGCTATTTTTTTTCGCATACACCACACTTAATACAGTAGCCATGAGGGTCTTCATTTATATAATCAGCAGGATTTGGGATATTAAGGATGTATGAATTAACACAACTAGACTTTTTAAATGCCTTGATGCCAGACTTTTCAAGTAGAGAAGAAAACTCTAGCATCTTACGTGAAATATTAATTTCGTAAGATTCACCAGAAGTACAATCTAAAACCTGTTTATCACCACTAATCTCTATTTTCAAAGAGGCATCAGGCAACTTAAAAAGCTGAGCTTTAATTATTTCGTCAACGAATAGATCACCAACCACACAATGCTCTACGCCAAATTTATTAAAAACCTTAATAAAACTATTAATCTCAAGATCAGTAATACCTGATAAGAATGGTTTGACCATTACATTTGTTGATACTCCGTTATCTCTTAATTTTTTTATACTCTTGAGCCTTAATTCAGGCTTATCAGCATAAGGCTCAATTTCCCTGCTTCTACTAAGAGTGCTAACAGACGTTGAATAAAGTATTTGCCCAGCATAAGAATTACATTTCACAATACCCTCGACAACATCATCACTCAGCTCATATCGACTCATTATTTGTATTGGATTTTTTAGCTTTGCTAGCTCGCTTAGCCATTGCAACGTATGACTACACGAATGTTTACTATAACGAGGGAAAGGATCTCCCCATGCTCCAATCGATATGATTGAACCATTAACTCCTGTTTTAAACTTTTCATGAGAATGTAAGAAAATAATTGTCTCTTCTATACCAAATTCATTTCTGGAAACTTTAGTCTTATACCCTTTTGAATAAATATAACAAAATGAACACCTAGCATTGCACCCTAAGATAGGACTTATGAAAAAGCGCCCATTTTCATAATCCGGTTTTCTTAGCATTTACGAATTCCACTGAGTATTAAAGTAATTTACCCAGTACTTATAGCCCTCACCTAGTGTAAATTCATAAGAAATGGTTTGTTGACTAGATATTCCCTTAAGATAAGGACCAACATATACATGATCATCAATTCTGAAGTAAAAATCTAGCGGTAAACAATCATAAAATTTTATTTCAATACAAGGTTTTTTTATGGCTTTGTTTAAGTCTTCACACCACTTTACCAAATCTTGTATAGTTTTTTTTGTAGCACCTTTGAGTTGTCCTTCACGCTCATCAACTAATCCTAAGTTTTTTGATTCAGGGTTCAATGTTAAAATTTTAATTGTTACTTTTTTATTAATCAGCCTTTTAATTTCTTCCGTTTGTGTTTCACGAAATCCTTTTAAACCGAATGCAATAATTTCAATTTCATCCTTGCACTTTGACAATGCAACATTGGTCGATGAATTCATTTCAGCCCTAGTTTTATAAATAGCCTCAACACCCCACTTATCGATAATATCAGTTCGCCTTTTACTTCTTAGCATAAATTCAGATGTTAAATACATAATTAAATTACTGGCTAATATTGAACATGCCACACTAATTTGAATGTTCTTCCAATCATCATATTCTGCTGGAAAAAACATTGAACTGACTATCAAAACAACTGATACAAGAAATGTAATAGTCATTATTGTTTTGGTATTCCAACGTTCACGCGTTGTAGGACTGATCATGGGTATATTCCAATAAAATATTACGCCCAGATAATCGGCGTAAAATGTTGACTAAAATTAGTGGGGAATGAAACTTAGCTATTATTTGCACCACTTGAGTAGGTTGTATACCTAAACTACGCCGAATAAAACAGCGACCCAACTCGCACCAGCTAACAGTATAATAATGTATAACCAAAACTCAGATAAGTAGCGAAGGAAGAAAACTGGGCGATACCAAAATGGTGGTTGGTAATATTGAGACATATCTAGTTTAGTTCTCATAAAATCGACTTTGGTATGATTTTCATAACGACGAAGAATTTCATCGTATTCTTTATTTATATCTTTATATTCAGCATCTTCTGACGTTGAAGTTATTTTAGGATAAATACGTCTGGCTAACCCGTTAAGTTCCATTCCGCAGTTATGAATTCTTTCACCACGAACAGCAAAATTTGCAGTACTTAATATAATCGAAACAGCTAAAATAACGACCGTAAGAAGAATTTGAACAAAATCAATTAAAGTTTCATCTTGAGTGAGAGTCAGTCCAAAACCTTGCGCTAGAGGAGTTATTAACAAAAAAATTGAGGATAAAGTTATAGTCCACAAAACAGCTTTATTATGGTGTTCCAATCTTCTTTGAGCAGCAAATCTATTTTTTGTTGTTTTATTCACTCGATCGTAGAGCTCTAGATAAGGCTTACTTTCCGTCATAAAAACTTCCATTTAAATTATTATAATTAAAAACGAGCAACAGATTCGTTTTTTCTAACTCAAATCGTTTCCTCGTTCATAGTACACTTTTATCATTTATCTTAACTAATTGCTATTACTGTACATTACGTCAATTTAAAGAGTTTATCTTAAAAAAGCGAGAGCGAATCGCTCCAATAGCGAGAAGCTAGTAAATAGTTAGCTTAAACTCAACTTAGTGGGGCGTCCACTCATCGCTCTATGCCGAATTTGGGCTCAGTGCCATAAGCAGACATTGATAACGACAGCTCTGACTATCTTTGTTAAGCATGCCCAGATATAGAGGATAGATAGGATATTCCATTTTCTACCCTTGTTTTAATTGCCATTAGTTTATCGATACCAAATCGCCCTGACGAACCGTGGGTTCCATCATTGAATACTCGAAAAAGACTCAATACGTTTTTAACATCTTCGTCAACAAAATCCACTGCTACACCACTTATTATTCCAGATTTCTCTAAAAGAAACTTAACCTTCTCTCGCCTTGTAGGCAGTCCTTTATCCGTTTTATCACAGTCTGGACTTCGAGATAAAACAGACTCGTCAGGAGCATTTATATCTAGAATTTGAACAAATACTTCCCTTGCACTTGTGCAAAAGTGCCTAGCCGCGTCAGTAAGCCAATGGGGTCAAATCTTGACTTCAGACATTAAAATTCTTAACTGATCGCTTTTCGCTCTAAGCGGCAGGTAGAATATCAACAGAATTTGCTTGGCGTCTTGCAAACAATGGCAAACTTACCTACCCCCCTATCTGCAGTAACAATAATAAAGATTGATTGGATTATGCGAGTAAAAGCTTTTTGAAATGAGACTTGAGTTATTAACTTAAAGCGCAAGAATTATAAACCCTGAATAATTTTCATATAAAAATTCAGTAAAATTTTTTATCCATATTATACTTTTTTATTATTGCTGTAATTTTGGATAACTATGTTAAACAATTATTCTGTGCGTACCCGTTTAGCCGTGCTTGCATTGCTACCAATTATGATTTTTTTAATTACATCGTTTTTTTCAATAAACACAATGGGAAGGTTAGTAGCAGAAATTGATAGTTTATACGACGACCGTGTCGTACCACTGAAGCAAATTAAACATGTGTCTGATAATTACGCTGTAAATATTGTTGACTTACTTCACAAGTATCGTGCTGAGTCTATTACCAAATCAGCGCTTTTGGCGAATATTAATGATGCTAGAAATACGGCTGATAATGAATGGAAAGCCTACCTGAGCACACAGCTAACAGCTGAAGAAAAGCGCTTAGTAGATAACGTTGAAAGCAAACTAAAGCCCGTGCTTACGCACTTAAATAATTTGATTTTAAGCATTAATAGTGGTGAATTTTTATCACTACCACAAAAGCAATTTGTTTATGAGCTTTACCAACTCTTTGATCCGCTGAGTGCCAGCTACCAAGCTTTAATTGATTTACAACTTAAAGAAGCAAGTGATTTTAAAGTTAAAGCTGATGAGAATTATCAATTTATAAAATTGATAATGAGTGTGACAATCGCGATATTGATTTTACTGTTACTGATTGTTGCTTACTTTATTTATTCTTCGATACAAAATCCATTAATGTCATTACGCGATACCATAACGCACATTGCGACCAATGCTGATTTAACAGCTCGTGCTGAGGTTCAAGGTAAGGATGAGATTGCAGATACCGCATCTAACTTTAATGATATGCTACTTCGGATCCAAGGTTTAGTAAAAGATATGGCAGGCGCAACGCTGACACTTGCCTCTGCAGCTGAAGAAATGAACTCTATTAGTATTCAGGTTGCCAGTACAGCAACGCAGCAAGAGCAACAATCGGCTATGATTGCAACTGCAATTACTCAAATGAGCAGTGCAATAGAACAAGTTGCTCAAAACGCGCAAACAACCTCCGACAAGGCAACAAGTGCCGACATTAAGGCAGGCCAAGGGCAACAAGCTGTTGCTGATAATATAGAGTCAATAAATACGCTTTCAACTTTAGTTAATACTAATACGCAGCTCATTACAGATCTAAATACACAAACCAATGATATAAACCAAGTTGTTATGATGATTCAAAGCGTTGCTGAGCAAACTAACTTGTTAGCTCTAAATGCAGCTATTGAAGCAGCAAGAGCTGGCGATTCTGGTCGTGGTTTTGCCGTTGTAGCCGATGAGGTAAGGCAACTTGCCCACAATACTCAAAAGGCAACCGCTAGCATTAATGAAATGATCACTAAACTACAAGGCATGGCTCAGCAAGCTGTTAATGCCATGGGTAACGCTGAAAGCAGCGCTAAAGAGAGTGTTGAGCATGCTAATTATTCTTCGCAGGTGCTCAGCGAAATTAACCGTGAAGTTACTGAAATTGCAGATATGAATACTCAAATATCAACCGCAACTCAGGAGCAAAAAATGGTCGCAAATGAGCTAAGCAGTAATATTAATGAGTTTAGCGCGAGTATCACGTCGGTTAGCGAAAGCTCACAGCAAAATGCACAGGCATCGCAAGAACTCGCACAGCTTGCGGCAATGCTACAAGGGCAAGTTAATGTATTTAAAGTTTAGGTACTTTCATTTTGCCGCATGTTAGGAGTTATACCTTAAATGAAAGCCTTATTTGCCATCAATTAAAATTATTAATTGATGGCATGCTTGTTACTTTAAGCACTCGTTTGATTTGACAATATATTTATCCAATCACTGGGGTTTGAGAGTATAAACTGATACGAGCTGCCATCTTGCGTGAAAACCTCTATCGCATCAGCTGTTATTGGAACAAGGCCTGCGCCTTTGCCTTTACATTCAACCACTTTTAAAATTGTATCACGGGCAATTGTATATGGTTCTAACCCTAATTTTTCATTAAAAGGTTCAAAATTTAAGTCGGTTTGCGTAATCCAAAACTTTCCGTCCGCTTTCATAACTCCATTTTGAATGGTTGCCATTGTTGATTTAACGACAGTTGATTGCATATTTAAATTCCTTTACACGTGAATATAATTTCAAATTGTTCAACTTCCTTCTGTTTATTATTACAGCTAACTTGATAGCCAAAAGCAAGTTTATTTGTGCACTAACGACACAAAGCCACCTTTTAAATTTAAAAGTTACCCGTATATATTTACCTACTTTAAACTTTGTGGAATAATCGCTGCTCTCTTAGGGGAGTAGCCCGCTCAGTAATGAGTAAACTTATCAACATAATTGCACCTCATGTGCATGGTAAGTTTGTAATGTTGTAGCAAGCGTTATCGGCGAGACCTAGGTAGACACTATCCTCATGGCGGGAGATAGCTGTTTGCCTTGGTTTAGTCTTCCCGCCTGAAGATTATATTAATGGATATTTTTTTAACCTCTACCGTCACTGTTGCCCTTGCTGAAATAGGCGATAAAACCCAGCTTTTATCTTTACTATTAGCTGCTCGCTTTCATAATAAAATTGCACTTATTTTAGGCATTCTCGCTGCTACTATTATTAATCATGGTTTATCTGCATGGTTTGGTGATTGGCTAAGCGGAAACTTTGCCGTCGAATACTTACCTTGGATAGTCAATATAAGCTTTATTGTGGTAGGGCTGTGGCTACTTATTCCAGATAAAGATGAAGAAGTGAGCCATAAATACGACCGCTATGGTGCATTTTTAGTGGCCTTAATCTTATTTTTTATTGCTGAAATTGGGGACAAAACACAAATTGCAACCGTGTTGCTCGGTGCACAATATCAATCAGTACTTTGGGTTACGGTGGGTACTACAGTAGGCATGTTAATTGCCAATGTCCCTGTTATTTATGCCGGTAAGGCGTTACTAAAAAGAATTCCATTAAATACCGTAAGAGCGATAGCAGCCAGTGTTTTTGTACTGTTGGGTATTTATGGTTTAGTGACTATATAATGATTAAATAACGTTTAAATCACTCTTTAATCGTTAAACAATAAAAAGCGCTTACCTACTTTTATACAAGTTAGTTGTAAGCGCTTTTTATATAAGGGTATATGATTTAGGCGTTATTTACACAATAGCAGCCTTTTGTATCCGCTATTAATAATGATGAGTTAAATCCGGCCTGTAAATTACTAATAACGGTTTCCACAAAGCCACTACCTTGAGAGCATGCCAGCCCTTCAGATAAAGGCCCTGCATAAACAAACTCACCATTTTTATCAATTAAAACGGCGGCAGGTGTGGCAGGGATCACTGACTTTAACTCATTATTTAATACAAAATTTTGCACTTCAACCCCTTGGTTTGTAGCAAAGCGTTGCAGGGCTGATAAATGAGGCTGTGCTTGAATTGTACAGCCGCAATTTTCTTGCGTAATAATCACAAGTTGAGCACTGTCTTTGTTTTGCCACAGTACTTGGTTTTTAAATTGCGAAAACCAGTTTTGCTGTTTAAGCATATTACCCTCATCAAAGGGCTTTAGCTGCCCTAGCTGAAAGTAAACAAGTGCCGACACAACAAAAGCAAGCCATATACAAATTAAGCTAATGGTGAAATAACGAGACTTACTTAAATTTTGCAATACTTTGCTCTAATACATCAATACTTACGTCTATCAGCTGCACTTTAGCCGTTAACTGCTCAACTATTTTAGTCTCTTGATACTGATTTTGGCGCATTTGATCTGTACTCATTGCTATTTGCTCTGTATTTCCAGCCTGTTCGGCAACCACTTGAGCTACTGAGTTAGTGCTGGCAGATACCGCTTGAATTTGATCACTCATTGACGAAATATTCTCTTTCATCGTTGCGCTTATTTTTGTTAAATCAACCACAAATTCTACACATTGATTCATCGACTGAGTTGACGTGCGACTATTATTTACCAGATCTGTAAGCGTAGACGCTATTTTGGTTGTTGTTGCTTGGCTGCTATTTGCAAGCGAGCGTACTTCATCGGCAACAACAGCAAACCCTCGGCCATGCTCACCCGCTCGTGCGGCCTCTATTGCAGCATTAAGGGCTAATAAATTAGTTTGGTCGGCTATGCCTGAAATTTCATTGAGTAAACTAGTAATAACATCCCCAGCGGCCACTAAATGGCTTAACTGCTCTTCAGTGTTTGTTAACAAGGTGAGTAGCTCGGTGCTTTTTCTGTCGGTTTGTAATACTTCCTCCAGCGCAACATTGGCTGATTCAGTAATGCTATTAACTTGTTGTTTTAAAGTATCGCTTTCTTGTTCAACTAACTTAAAACCATGCGCAACTTGTGCGCCTGAATTAGCAATATCATCTGTTTGCGCGTTTCGTTGCTGCGCGCTATTGGCTAACTCATCATGAACATGAATAAGCTCTTTAGAGTTATTTTTTAAAGAGTCTGACTGAACTTGAACTTGCTTAATCACATCTGATAAGTACTCAAGCAAAGTATTAAAACCAACTACCGCTTTGCTTGTTGTGTCATCTGCTCGCATAGAAAGCTTAACTTGATTTGGATCTTGCATTATTTGCTCTGTGGCATAACTTAACGATAGACCCGCACGGCGTTCGCGATTTAATGTTACGGCAATAAAACCAGCTACAAGCGCTTCCACAATGGCATACGCTGCGTGAATAAGCACTGTTGAAAAGGCAAGTCGGTCTGGATCAAATACGTAAAAACCAGTATTTTGTGTTTGCAAATAGTAAAAAGATAAATGGTGTATAGCTACAAACACAATAGCGGTAATAAACACTCGCCACTCTATGAACATTATTAGCATGGCTAAGAAAATGAATATTTCGAAATGCACTTCGATAAGGCCATAGGCTTGTTGAATATGTAAAAATGAAAACATCATAATTGCAGCCGCAACAACATGCGGTGTCATTTTGCTATCGGGTTGGGTTTTTAAAAGCCAAATGGGGAGCAAACATAACGGTAAGCCGACAAGAAATGCTTCTGTCAGGGTGCCAAAATAAAGACCAATACCTATAGACTCAATAAACAAAAGACTAAAAATAATTGTGAATAACCGACTTACACTAGACATAAAAACCTTAAATTAATTGTGTTCTAATTTAAACACGTTCAGCTGATATTTAAACTCAAAACAGCTAGCTATTTATTATTTCAAATCAAACAAAGTACAAATTATTTGATTTAAAACCGTTTTTAATGCGCTACTTAACAATTGGTAGTATTTGTTTAAAGGTAGACGTCCCTGCTTTTGTTGTCCATTGAAATATGATGGTCTCTACACAAGAGACTATAGCACCGGCTTGACGAAGCTGTTCTAGTGCAATAGCTTTGTGCTCTGTGTTTCTTGATGCTACTGCATCAGCTGCCACAGTGACCGCATAACCCTGCTGTAATAAATCTAAGCATGTTTGTAACACACAAACGTGCGCTTCAGTGCCAATTACAACTATATGTGGGCGATTTAATTGCGCAAGAATATCTAAAAACCCCTCTTGTGCACAGGCACTAAAGTTAATTTTTTCAAAATAGCGTGTATTAGGTAACACAGATTTTATTTTCTCATCACTTTCACCTAGTCCTTTTTTATAATGTTCTGTAATTATTGAAGGAATTTGATGAATAGCACTTGCTTTTGCTAACTGCAGAGCACAATCTAGCGTGTCATTAAACGAAGCAATCGCTGGTGCTAACTTACTTTGTAAGTCGATAACTAAAAGTATACTGTGCTCTGCTTTAATATTTCCTGCGTAATTCATACTATGTCCTTACGTTATAACTAGATTAACCTTGTAACAAACAACAAAAACACAACAAACAGTTTACATTTAATGCTTTTTGTAATTTTTGAATTAAACTCATGTTATATTACGCCAATATTTAATACCAACCTTGTTCGTTGTAAGGGTAAGTGCTTTTGAGTAAGTTTTTCTTTATTGTTTATATGTTTTTATTTGTTTGCTCGCAGCATAGCTTTGCTTCACAAACTTATTCAGAACAATTACAACGTATCACTAACAACGAACAATTGTCGCAAAGCTTTATAGTGAAATCACTCCAAGATGACATGGGCTATGTATGGATTGCTACAACTGAAGGTTTATACCGATTCGACGGATACCAAGTCACGCCTTACGAGAGCGAATTGGGTTTAAAAAATAACTACATTAATAGTATTTATAAAGCAATTGACGGCCAAATTCTGGTTAATACTCAACTTGCAGGAAGTTATTTGATTAACCCTAATACCTTGCAAGCAGAGCTAATATATTCAGGGCACTTAAACCAAAATCAAGAAAAGTTCTCTCCTGTTCAGGCCGTTGCTGAACAACCGGCGCATTTTTATTTTTCTATTGATTCGCACATCTACCGATATGGTAAAACATCAAAAGACCTAACACTCATCTCATCTTTGCCCGATGAAAATATGTTTATTAGAGCATTATCATTATACCAAAACACATTGTATATTGGTGCCGATCAGGGGCTATATGTTTATAACTTTGCCAATAACGACCTACAACAAATAACACTTAACGACATTCAAGAAGTTACAAACGATAGCAACAATGTTAAATTTTTATCCATAGATGATGAGCTTGGTTTGCTAGTTGGTACGGTTGAAGGAATGTATCGGATTGCTTTTGATGAAATTAAAAATATAAACCCTTCAGCATTAACAACTTTGATAAGTGACTATAATATTTGGGATTATATAAACACACCGTATGGTGAGTTTATTGCCACAGAAAGTGGGTTATTTGAATTCGATAGAAAAAACACAAGTATTAGCCCTATTTTAAACTTCAAAGATAGTAACTACAACGTAACAGAGAACACGATAAACGATATTATGTTTGATGAGTCGGGCTTACTCTGGTTAGGCTCTAGAACACATGGAATATTTACTTGGGCAGCACAAACAAAAAAGTTTAAAAAAATAACCTTACCTGAAAATAATATTGTAAACACTATTTACCAAGATAATAGTAAATTACTGTGGATAGGCACTGACGATGGGCTTGTTCAGTATAACTTAGAAACCCAAAAGAGTGACTTATATCTACAATCTAAAGATAGCAAAGCGGTCTATGGCCTATCGGCTATAGGTGATATTTTCCCTGCATATGGCAAAGGCGATAACTACCTATGGCTAGCAACTTTTTCCGGGCTCGATCTCTTTAATAAAGAAACAACAACATTTGAAAAAAACAAATACATTACTCAGTACAAGTTAAATACCGACTATACGTTCGGCATTGCACAAGTTGCACCCGATACTTTTGCTTATATAAACAATGATAACTTTTATATATTTAATGGTAACACAGGCGAAAACCGAGTTATTAATGGACTAAAAGAGCAGGTATCGCCCATGCTTGCATATACGTTTCATACCCCCTCTGAGGCTTTCCCTGGCGAATTACTGTTAAGTACCTCTGACACGCTTTATCGATACAACGAAGAAACAGCGACTTTAATTACTATTTTTGAATCTAAAACAGCAAAAAAAAATCTTTACCATACAGTAGAGAATTATTATTACGATGCTAAGCGAGAGCTGCTGTGGTTAGCCACCACCCAAGAAGGCTTAATTGCAGTAAACGCTAAAACATATCAGCAAGTGCATGTATTTGATAAACACAACTCATTAAATACTAACTCTATTTTTAAACTTATTGCAGATAATAAAGACTTTTTATGGATAAGTACTGATAACGGTCTTTATCAACTTAATTTAGATACGCTTAACATCACCACGTACACAATAAAAGATGGCTTAAGTAACAATCACTTTACAGCTCTAGCAGCATTAAGATTACACAACAACGAGTTAGCGTTTGGTAACCGTAGCGGCGTGCTAATGTTTGACCCAGAGCAATTTGATAATGAACAGCGAAAAATCAATAATAACTTAGCAATTACTAATATTAGTTTGTTTTCACAAGCCCTTAATTACTCCCCTTCAAAATACAGCACTGATCCATTAATGCTTAAGCACGACGATATGGGCTTAACGGTTCGGTTTTCAAATTTTGATTATAAAAATATTAATAAAACCTACTATAAAGTTGAGCTTACAGGCCCTTCGTCTTTGAGCTACAACGATTTAAAATCTAACCAGGTGTTTTTTACTAAATTACAACCTGGTGATTATATTTTGTCTGTGTCTACTCAACAGCGAAATGGAGTGATCACAAGTGACCCCATACAGTTAAAATTTAGTGTAGCTTACGCCCCTTGGCAGTCTCCTATTGCATATACTTTATATTTTATTGCTATTGCTGTTATTTTGTTTTTATTTTTCTGGCAATACCGAAGCCGTAAAATTGCAATTGAACAAGCTCACCGCGCCGCTGTGCACTCTAAAACACAAACTGAGCTGGCACTAAAAAGTAATAAAAGCGGTGTATGGAACTATAGCTTTGCAGATAACTCAGTAAATACAGATAGAGGCGCAGAGCTTGGCTACGAGAATTTACCTGAACGCATCGATATAAGTAGTTTTTTTAATATTATGCATCCTGATGAGCGTCGCAGGCTACAAAGTAAATGGAATACTTTTACAAACCAAACTAAGCAAAAACATTGGCAAGCTACTTATCGTTTACGGCACAAAGATGGGCACTGGTTATGGTTTCATGATTTGGGGCAAACTATTTATAATGAAGACACTAAAGAGCCTCTTTATGTGTCGGGTATTTTTACTAATATTACCGAGCAGCTGGCAAACGAACAACAAGCCAAGATATTAGGCGAAGCATTTAGTCAAATAAATGACTTTTTACTTATTTTAGATGAAGACCTCGTGCCATTTTCAGCCAATAACAGCTTTATGGATGTGTTTTCTGATGAAGGCAGAGAGGGGATTGTTACCTCAAAATTATTTATTAATGCCATTGGTCAAGCTAAGTGTAGAGAGTTTGCAACAATTTTAAAAGCACTTAAACCAAAAGAAAACTGGCGAACAAATGCTTATGTAAAGACCACAAAAGCTGAAAAACACCCTATTCATTTAAGTGCCACAGCCGTTGCTAATGAAAAAGATAAAGTCAGTTATTATGTTATTGTTATTACCGATTTAACAGAGCAAAAACGCGCTGAAAATGAGTTACGCTACCTTGCTAATTACGATGCGTTAACGGGCTTACCTAATCGTAGTTTAATGAATCAAAAAATCGAAAATGCCATTACAAGCGCCGCTAAAGACGATTCGCAATGCGCTGTAATATTTATAGATTTAGATAAATTTAAACCCGTCAATGACTCCTTTGGCCATGCTGTGGGTGACAAACTATTGTGCAATATTACCGAGCGAGTGAGCCAATACTTAGGTGATGACGCTACATTTGGCCGCCAAAGTGGTGATGAATTTTTAGTGTTAGTTGAAAACGTTACCTCAATGGCTTCTTTACAACACACCCTCAACGAAATGAGCAAAGAGCTGGCTAACAAGGTTATTATTGAAGACTTCGCTATTAATATATCAGCCAGTATTGGTATTGCATTGTACCCATACGATGCAACATCGACCGATGCCCTCATACGTAACGCAGATATTGCCATGATGCATGCTAAACAAGCAGGCAGAAATGGATTTCAGTTTTTTAATGAAAAAATGAATGAGCAAATTAAACAAAAGCTTATTCTTGAAAACGACTTAAAAGATGCTGCTAGGGACAATCTGTTTTTTAATCACTATCAACCTATTGTTAATACACTAGATAAAACAATAAGTGGGGTTGAATTACTCATGCGCTGGGAAAACCAAGGCAAACCGGTTTCTCCCGCTTTATTTATACCTGTTGCTGAAGAGACTGGCTTAATTGATATGTTAACTGAGCAAGCATTACAGCGTGCAATTACTGAGCTTGCTCCACTTTTGAACATTAACCCGTTGTTTTACATATCGTTAAATTTGTCTCCAAAACATATTTTAAAGGCCAACATAACGCAGCAGCTCAGCTCCATACTAGAAAAAGCACAGATAAAACCACAACAACTTCGTTTAGAAATTACAGAAAACACGCTATTAGAAGATAAATACAAAGCGGCTAAGCAACTAAAAAGCTTACAGGCTGCTGGTTTCAAACTGTATCTTGATGATTTTGGCACTGGCTATTCATCGTTAACTTATTTGAGTCAATTTCCAATTAATGTGATAAAAATAGATCAAAGCTTTGTTAATAGTATTGGCATTGATAAAGGGGATGAATCTATTATTAAAACGATTTACTCACTCGCTGAAAACTTAGAGTTATATTGTATTGCCGAGGGTGTAGAAACGCGTGAGCAGCTAGACTTCTTGCGTAATATAGGCTGTTATCAGTTACAAGGGTATTACCTTGCTCGCCCTATGAGTGCTAACGATTTAATGAGCCCGGAGTGCTTCGAAAAAATTATTGATTTGATATGAAACTAAAAGCGACTTAGTTAAGTCGCTTTTAGGTTTAACGCATTAGTGTATGTGCTTGCATTCGTAGCTTTCTATTTGTAATACGCTGTTGCGCACATTAAATTTATCTGCAAGCAGTTTAATTACCTTTAAGCGGCACTCTTCATCATGTTTTTCTATAGTACAGTGTTGTTTTAGCACAACATGAGCACCAACAATAACCTTTTTGTTTTTACGAACAACAGTGACATTGTGCACATTTGCAACATGTTCCATGGTGGTTATTTCTGTTTCAATATCGGCCACTTTAGGTAACTTAGCTTTATTTGAACGCAACCCCTTGAGACAGCTAATAATGACCTTAATACCGGTAAACAAGACAAAAGACGCAATTAACATGCTCGATAAAATATCAATTACATTCCAGCCTGTTATGTATATAAGTACACCAGCAGCAAAAGTAGAAACCGTTGATATTAAATCAAAAAACGAGTGTAAAAACACGGCATACACATTAATGCTCGCCTTACGGCCTTTATAAAGCACCCATGCCGCTGCGCCATGAAATAAAAAACCAATAGCAGCAATTACCGACATTAAGTAACTATTAATAACCAGCTCATGTCCCCCTTTATGATGCATAAAGCGCTCAGTGCCCTCATATAAAATAAGTGAACTAATGGCTAGGTATAAAACGCCGTTGATCAACCCCCCTATTAGCTCTGCTTTTTGATGGCCATCGTTATAGGTTTTAGCTAAATGAATAGCAAAGCTAGACGCAATGAGAGCAATGAACAAAGAGCTATTATGAACAAACAAATGCCCTGCATCAGCAAGTACTGCAAGTGAGTTTGCGTAATACGCACCCACTAATTGAATCACCATAAATGAGCAGGTAATTGCAAGTGCAATTAACAAACGGCGACGAGAAGCGTGATGTGTGGTTATTTCTGTCATGAAATATAATAGACCTTCACTAAAAATAAAGTAAGCTTATGAAATAAAGCAAATTGGGAAATACGTAATGATATACAGTCACAATTATAATACGTAGGCCAAATAAACGCACTAAAAACTTAGTAAAATACAAAAAACTGTACTAAAAATAACTAAGCGGATACAAAAATAATAATTAATTCATAAATATGGGTAGTTTTCATATTTTAATGCGGAGAAACCAGTGAGCCATGACTCAAACAATACAATTTGGCAGATTTTTAATCTAATTAATTTAGCCGTGATTGCTTATGATAATAAAACGCATCACTACACGTTAAACCAACATGCTAAAACACTACTTAATATAAATAGTGATGACGCTGTTAGTAACGATGTTTTTAAGAGTATTACTCTTCGCGACTTTAATGATGATACGGTGATAACCATTGAGCAATTATTTTCATCAAATATCACAGCTGTTTTATTAGAGTGTGAATTTTCGCCGCAGCTTTTAAATGTTAATTATTCAATAGTTAATGACTCTGTATCTATGATCACTTTAGAGCAAGATCGTACAATTACAGAACAATATAACTTTGATCAAATTATCTCTAAAATTTCTACCAAACTTATTGATATACAAAATGACAATATAGACCAGCAAATTAACTTTGCCCTTAAAGCCATTGGCACTGTACTGAAGGCAGACCGCAGTTATTTATTTGAATTCAACACCGACAACGAAACTATCACCAATACTCACGAATGGGTCAATACGGGTATTATCGCTTGCAAAGACAGACTGCAAAATGTACCCAAAGTTGAACTACCCTACTTTTTTGAAATAATGAATGAGAGTCATCTATTTCAAGTGAATGATATTGAACAATTACCAGCAAAAGCCGACGCTGAAAAAGTTGAATTTAAAGAGCAAAATATTCAATCTGTTTTGTGCATAGGCCTACGTTTTGATGAAGAGCTAGTAGGCTTTATTGGTTGTGATTGTGTTAAAACAAAACGCCACTGGAGCAAAATAGATTTAATTAGAATAAAGCTCGTAGGCGAAATCATTAATAATGCACTTAAAAATATTAACTATAAAAAAAAGCTACAGTTAACCCAAGAACAATTAATTAACGCTAATACAAAATTAAATAAGTTAGCAAACACCGATGCACTTACTGATATTGCCAACCGCCGATTTTTTGATACTTCCCTAAAGAGCGAAATTAAACGCTCTGCAAGACAACACCAACCAATTAGTTTAATTATGTGTGATATCGACTTTTTTAAGCCCTATAACGACAATTATGGCCACCACAAAGGCGATGAAACGTTAAAACACGTTGCTCGTGCATTAAAAAATTTATGTAAACGTGAGGGTGACATAGCAGCTCGCTATGGCGGTGAAGAATTCGCAATCATTTTACCTGCTACGAATATAGAGCAATGCCATAAATTTGCTTTGTTAATTGAGCAAAAAATAAAAGCACTTAATATTACGCATGAGTTCTCTCCTATTGCCCCTTACATAACACTTAGCTTTGGTTGCTTTTGTAGTTATCCAAATGCAGATAGAATTGCTAATCAATCTGGGTTTTCATCGAGTGTTAGCTTTCGACAACAGTTTTTAGCCGCTTTCTCTATTTCACCTTCCGCTTACAGAAAGCAATTTAAAAGTAGCGAGCCGCAATAAAAAGTTACTCGCACATACGCAAATCACTTGTTAGCATGAGGTATTATCAAAGGATGGAAATGAGCATGACGAACAATAATCATACGTTAGTCGTTGAAGGTGGTGCAATGCGCGGTATTTTTGCTGCAGGTGTACTTGATGAGTTTTTAGAGCAAGGATATCAACCCTTTAATCGGTATTTTGGAGTATCAGCTGGTGCTACAAATGTGGCAGCCTATTTATGTAAGCAGCCAACACGCAACTACAAAGTGATCACCGATTACTCCTGCAGGCCAGAATTTATTAATCTCGCACGTTTTATCAAAGGCGGCCATCTATTTGATTTAGATTGGCTGTGGCAAGAGACAGTTCGTGAAATCCCCTTGAATACCGACGAATTCTCGCAATCTCCTTACGATTTTTATATTGTTGCAACGGCAATAGATTCAGGTAAAGCTCACTATTTGCAAGCAACGGGCAATGAAATGGTTGAGCAATTAAAAGCCTCTTGCGCCATCCCAATCGCTTATCGGGATTACCCAACAATAAACGGGATCGCAATGACCGATGGTGGCGTTGCCGATTCTATTCCGGTAAAAAAAGCCTATGAAATGGGTGCATCAGAAATAACAGTTATCCTTTCCCAACCTTTAGGCTATCGTAAAAAAGACAACAAAGTACCGTGGTTAACTAAACAACTCTATAAACAGAGCCCTGCGCTTGCAGAGGCCGCCATACAGCGTTCTAAAAATTATAATGACAGTATTGATTTTTTGCACAATGCTCCGTCAGATTGCAAAATAAATATTATTGCACCACCAACAGGGTTTAAAGTCGGCCGCACCACTAAAAATCGAGCTATACTCAATTCAGGCTATCAAATGGGCATAAGTGAAGCTAAAAGTTACTTGGATAACCCTAGATTTGGTAGCAATGGTTATGAGCGATAAAACCATTTCAAACAGATTGCCCGAAGTCAAAATTGCATTTACTCATACACCCAAAGCTATTGAAATTATAAAATATGTTTATGGTGAACGTTACTCAACGTGCTTGAGCATACACAGGTAATACAAGAAGGGTTATTAATAAACAGTATGGACTCAGAAGAAATATATAGTGATATAACCCTGAATTTACATCTAATTCAAGCTATTAATTTTTAAACCCGCGAGTTAATGTAGTAAGGAATTATGTGTTAATGGCTTATTGTCAAAAAATAGATTATGTTTAGGCATAGTGCTTGCTTGTGTTCTTGTGTACGTACTAAATAAATTAAGGTTTTTTGTGAATTTTCTTCGATGCTTTCATAATATAGTCTCTGATCAACAGCTTAGCTTTGATCAAAAAATTGCAGACTTACTTGCTTTTGGGCTCGATGTTTTTCAGCTCGATTTGGCTATTATCAGCCGCGTAAAAAATAATTCTTACACTGTTTTACATGCTATTACCCCTGACAATTCTCTTGCTATTGGTACTGAGTTTGAGTTAAACGGCACCTACTGTACACATACTTTGTTGGCCAACTCTGCACTGGCATTTCATAATGCGTCGCAAAGTAGTATTGCAAATCATCCTTGCTATATTAATTTCCAATTGGAGGCGTATATTGGAGCGCCTATACGAATAGGTACAGACGTATTTGGAACTGTTAACTTTTCATCAGCTCAGGAATGCGCCCCTTTTAGCGACGAAGCTTATGATTATATTGAATTATTGGCTCAGTGGTTGGGCTCAGAATTTGCGCGCAATCAGGATAAAGTTAATCTCACTAAAAATAGTGACACCTTATTGAAACTTGAAAGCGTTGCAAATATAGGCACATGGGAAGTCGACCTAATAGACAATAGCATTTTTTGGAGCCAGCAAACTCGACGTATTCATCAAGCCGAAGAAGGCTATACTCCAAACATGGAAACAGCCATTGAATTTTATAAAGCGGGTAAAAGTCGAGATAGCATTAATAAAGCGGTAGAAAATGCGGTATCTAAGGGTGAAAAATGGCATTTAGAGCTGGAAATAGTTACCGCAAAGCAGCAAAATATTTGGGTGTCGACTTTTGGAGAGGCCGAGTTTAACAACGGCAAATGTGTGCGATTATTTGGTACTTTTCAAGATATAACTGAAGCCGTTAAGTTACGCGAAGAGTTAAAACAAAAAAAAGCACTTGCAGAACAACTCCTCCAAGACCGTAGTATGCTGTTTGCCAAAATTAGTCATGAGCTTAGAACCCCGCTTAATGGTATTACGGGAATGTTAGCGACTCTCATTGATGAACACGATTATGACAAGCGGGCAGAAAAAATTAAAGTCGCCCTTCGAAGTGCTGACATTTTATTAAGTATTATTAATGAAGTACTCGATTTTTCAAAAATAAATCATGGTGAGTTAAAACTGGAGCCTCACCACTCTCTACTTAAAACGGTATTTACCGATTTGGTTTCTTTATATTCGGTATTGTTTAGTAATAAACACATTGAACTGCTAGCCACTAATCTCATTCCTAATGATGTTTGGGTATACTGCGACACCTCTCGATTAAGCCAAATTGTCTCTAATTTACTAAGTAACGCGTTAAAATTTACAGAGCATGGATCTGTTTCTCTCTATTCGCAATTAGCATTAGACACAAAACACCCTTTACTTACCATTAAAATAACCGACACGGGTCGCGGCATGAGTAAAGCGTATTTAAACTCATTATTTAAGCCTTTTACCCAAGAGGTTGATGCTAACAACAATAAAGGCGGCACCGGATTAGGTTTAGCAATTGTTAAAGAACTCGTTGGTTTTATGAATGGCAAAATTGAAGTAACGAGTGAGGTTAATGTGGGTACGTGTTTTACCTTAACTATCCCGATTGAACTTGGCAAACAACAAATACAGACACCGAGTCTTAAATTGATTAATAATCATGGTGCCAAATTATCAGTACTGGTGGTTGATGATAACGAAATAAACCGCCTTGTATTAGAAGCTGCGCTGGATAAGTTTAATATAAAATCAGACTTTGCCATAGACGGCCAAGACGCAATTTTAAAGTGCAAACAAAAGCATTACGATCTTATTTTTATGGATTGTATTATGCCAATACTTGATGGTTTTGAAGCTACCAAACAATTAAGATCTAATAACATTTGTAGCCCCAAAAGCACATATATCGTCGCTCTGACGGCTAATGCTTCTTCCCAAGATAAACTAAGCTGTAAACAAGCGGGCATGGATATGTTTATAGCCAAACCATTTAAGCTTCCAGCAATAGAAGAAGCAATTACAAATACATTAAAAAGGCTGAGCGTAGCCACATTATAATAACGAGTGTCGCTCAGATTAACTTGCACTAGAAAACAAAGGATCATTATGACAAATAAAATTATTGGTATTGTACTTATTGTTATTGGTATCGCACTGGCAATATGGGGCTATGACGTTTATGACTCAGCAGCCTCTCAGGTTACCCGCGCATTAAACGGCGAAACACCTATGGAAGCCTGGCTTGGCTTTATTGGTGGCGCAGTCTGTATTTTAGTGGGTATTACCCGACTTAAATAGCGCTCAAAAAAGCCGCCTTTGGAGAGGGCGGCTTGGGTGAACAAACAGCTATGGGTGAGAGCTGTTATATCAAGAGACTTTAAGCTAAAACACTATTAAGCAGCGCTTTGCTCTGCATCGGGCGTTTGACGAATTAAATAGTCAAACGCACCTAGGCTTGCTGTTGCGCCCGCCCCCATCGCAATAATAATTTGCTTAAATGGCGTAGTGGTTGCATCACCTGCAGCATAAACGCCTTGTAACGATGTTGCGCCTTTGGCATCAATGAGTATTTCACCAAATTGGCTCAGTTCAAGGTCGCTGTCTTTCAACCATTCGGTATTAGGTATTAAACCAATTTGTACAAATATACCGGCTAAGTTCAACTGTTTACTCTCGCCGCTAAGGCGGTCGGTATAACTTAACCCCGTTACTTTTTTGCCATCACCAAGTACTTCCGTGGTTTGGGCGTTTTTAATAATAGTGATGTTTTTTAAGCTATTAGCTTTACGAATAAGTACCTCATCGGCGCGTAACGTATCAGCAAATTCAAGCACAGTAACGTGTTCAACTATATTGGCTAAATCAATTGCCGCCTCAATACCTGAATTACCACCACCAATAACCGCAACCGGTTTACCTTTAAATAGAGGCCCATCACAGTGCGGGCAGTATGCAACGCCATGGCCTTTATACTGTTGCTCACCGGGTACATTCATTTCGCGCCAGCGTGCACCGGTTGCTAGTACGAGTGATTTTGCTTTTAATACAGCGCCATTTTCTAAAGTAATATCATACCCATTACTGCCTTTTTGCAGGTTTGCCGCGCGTTGGTTGTGCATAACATCAACATCGTATTCTTTAACGTGTTCTTCCAACTGAGCCACCATTTTTGGCCCTTGCGTTGCTTTAATTGAAATAAAATTTTCAATCGCTAATGTGTCAGCTACCTGGCCACCAAATCGTTCGGCAACCACCCCCGTATTTAGCCCTTTACGTGCAGAATAAATAGCTGCCGAAGCACCAGCTGGCCCACCACCAACGACAAGTACATCAAACACCGACTTTTCATTGAGTGATGCTGCTTGGCGCTGTGCACCTTTGCTATCCACTTTATTTAAAATATCAGTGAGGCTCATGGCCCCTTGGCTAAAAGGTTCACCATTTAAATAAACAGCAGGTACAGCCAGTATGTTTCTTTGCTCAACTTCCTCTTGAAATAATGCCCCATCAATCATGGTGGCTTTAATATTACTATTTGTTGCTGCCATAGTATTAAGTGCCTGCACAACTTGCGGGCAGGTTTGGCAACTCAAGCTAATATACACTTCAAAATTGAGTGTTTGCTCAAGTGTTTGTATTTGTTCAATGTCATCTTTACTTGCTTTACTAGGGTGACCACCCGTATGTAATAGCGCTAAAACTAAACTAGTAAATTCGTGCCCCATAGGTACACCTGCAAAGGTAATATGGGTGTTTTTTTCTGGTGAATGCACCACCATAGAAGGCCTGCGGGCGCTAGTATCGGGATTATTTATTACACTAAACTTATCGCTTAGTGACGCTAAATCGTTTGCAAGACTTTCTACTTCTGTTGATTTTTTGCTGTCGTCCAAGGCGATAAGCAGCTCAACAGGCTGAGTCAGCGATTCAAAATGGCTTTTTAGTTGGTTCTTTATGTTGTTATCTAACATGGCTTAGCCCCTTAAGGAAAATTAAAACAGCAAGGTTCCCATGCCATCAGTGCATGTGCGAAATTTTAGAAACGTGTGATGGCGTGGGAAAGTGCCCAGTGAACCTATACAGGCTCACTGGTATTAGAGTCATGTTCTACTCTAAATTTTTAGTTAGTGGTAAGGTTTAAATCTTACCAACTAGGTCTAGTGAAGGTGCTAATGTGTCTTCACCTGGCTGCCAAGATGCAGGACAAACTTCGCCATCATGTGTTGCAATGTATTGCGCTGCTTGTACTTTACGAACTAACTCTTTAGCACTACGACCAATGCCTAAATCATGTGTTTCAACAACTTTAATTTCGCCTTCAGGGTTCATTACAAATGTACCGCGAAGTGCTAAACCATCATCTTCAATCATGACACCAAAGTTACGTGTAATGCGTCCTGTTGGGTCACCAATCATTGGGTAAGTAATTTTACCGATGGTGTCTGACGTGTCATGCCATGCTTTGTGCGTAAAGTGTGTATCAGTTGATACTGAATAAACTTCAACGCCCATTTCTTGTAACTGTGCGTAATGATCTGCAAGGTCACCTAATTCAGTTGGGCATACAAATGTGAAATCTGCAGGGTAAAAGAAAAAGATAGACCACTTACCTAATACGTCTTTTTCAGTGAGTTCTACAAAGTCACCATTGTGGTAAGCTGTTGCATTGAAAGGTTGTAATTTTGTGTTAATCAATGAAGTGCTCATAGTATTCCTCATTTATGTTTAGTGTATTTAAAAAGTTAACGCCTTGTGCGTTGGCTTGATTAATACAATAAGGCCATTGAGAAATTAAATAAAATTGATTGTTTAGATTGAAACAATCGATTTTTAAGATTGAAAATCCAAGGAGTGATCTACTGCTTACTTTTAAGCGTTAAAGCAGTTATAACTCAACTACCACTCATAGTCAGTTGCGCTATATAGATTTTAATAAGATTACACTGCACATCCTTGCTACAATAACGTGGTTTACATTACACAACCTTCAAAGGCATTTCATTTATGGAAAAATTCGTCAATCACATTCAACTTGGCTATTTGGGCTTATTGCCATTTTTAGGCTGTGTGGGCTGGCCACTCATGGTTGGCAGTAACAGTGTAAATTTAGAGTTTTTTAGTTTTTACAGCATTGCTATTTTAGCGTTTATGGCGGGTAATTTATGGCATGCAGGCCAACAAAGCTTTGCCGATGCGATTAAAGCAGTGCTACCGGTCATTCCTATTCCGTTTTTATCATTCTTACCGATTGAGTGGATGCTTGCGTGGTTAGGCGCGAGTTTTTGGTTAGTACTGATTTTTGAAAAGGCCACAATACAGTGGCAGGGTCATCATAAAGATTATCAAAAAATGCGTTTTGTGCTCACATCAGTGGTATTTGTGTGTCATATCTTAATTATTGGTATGAGTATTTACCCTAAATAACACGCCATGGCTTAACCATTGGTCTGTAATAGGGTAACATCCGCGCACTGTATTGAGAGGACACACCATGATAGACCAATTACGCCAACAGCTTACTGACCTTGGTGAGAATTTTGTAGAAAAAAACGCGGCTTTTAAAATTAAAGTTATCCCGTTTTTTTGCGCTATTAGCATAAAAAAAGATCATAAAAGTGAGGGGCGTCTTTCTTTTTATTCAAATCAGCTCATTGAAATATTTATGGTGGTGTTGTTTGTTTTATTTGGCTTAGCCATTTACGACCCTCAAGCCGGTTTTACTCATGGCCCTATTCATATTGTGTTTGCTATTTTGATTACCTTTAACTTAATTCTTAAACAAGTTGCCATTGAAGGGTTAAAAACGCGTTTAGCTATGTATAGGTTGCATCAACAGCTGATTAATACACCGCATCCTGACACATCGCCTGTTACTAATAAAAACATATAATTTAATATGTATTTAAACCCAAATTGGAACATACTCACGGTAGGTGATGGCGACTTATCGTTTTCAAACGCGCTTTACAACCACATTAAACCGCAAAAGTTAGTTGCCTCAACCTATGATGCAGCTGCAACTCTTACAGAAAAATACCCCGATAACGCGCTTGCCTCACTTAAAGCACATAAAATTGATGTGCTTAATGAATTTGATGTCACCAACACACAATGTTGGCAACAACTAGCCGAGCACCTAAACAGCTTTGATGTAGTGATTTTTCAATTTCCACTTATTCCTGCGTTTATTGGTCGCGACGCATTTGAGAAAAATACACGTAATAACAGCATGAACGTGCTTAACCGTGCGTTACTGCATCAATTTATAAAATATGCCAATGAGTTTGCCTTGAACCCACAAGGCCCTGGGTTATGCTATATAACCTCAAAAGATGTTAAACCGTATCGTGAGTGGAATATTGAGGGGAGTTTAAATACCCATTTAAACGCACAATATCAAGGACAAATGCCATTCGATATCAGTCGCTTTGATGGCTATAAAATTCGCAATGTCGACCGTGACAAACACGTCAAAGATACCAGCGGTATTACCTATGTATTTAGTGAAAATACACCACCCGAATTAAGTGCTATGTTAGCAACTCCTAACTATCTAACTGATAATTATTGCCCGCTTTGTCGTGTGGGGCCGTTTTTAGCGGATGAAGATAAAAACAAACATTTTGCCGCTAAAAAACACCAGCAAATGGTCAAACTAGAGCAAGACTGGCAGCAATGGTTAACGGCGTTTTATAAGTCAAGTTAATCGTGCAGAGTGCTTAGGGTCTGTTGACCTTTCGGATTAAAATTTGTTCAAACTAGGGGCGATTAAATCGCGGCGCGAGGTTTGTAACCTAGTGGGCTAAGTAAAAACCGAGCAACAAAGAGTAAATCGCCCCTAGGCAGAACCCTTCGGGCAGCGCTTGTTTGGCATTGATGCTGCGTTATCGCCAATTTATGGGGAATAACCACACGACATAGGCTCTGCCTTGCCTAAATACCAAAAAGACTGCTGCAAATTCAACCTTGAAGGTCAACAGACCCTAATTAAGTCAGCTGCTTTTTCTGCAATTGCTATTACCCCAGCATTGGTATTTCCGGTAATAATACTGGGCATAATAGAGGCGTCTACCACCCGTAAATTTTGCACACCGTGAACACGTAATTCGCTATCAACCACAGCCATATCATCTTGGCCCATTTTGCAGGTTCCTACGGGGTGATATTCTGTATCGGCTGTTTGCCTAATAAACTCAATAAGCTGCGCATCATCATTAATATCAAGCGGATACACCATATCTGCACGAATAATATCAAACGCTTTGCTTTGCATTATGCTTAATGTTTTTTTAAGCCCAAGTAGCATAACCTGTAAATCATCGGGGTGGCTTAAATAATTAGGATCAATGAGTGGCGCATTTACAGGGTTGGCATCCGCTAAACGAATAGTGCCGCGGCTTTTAGGGTGCATTATGCTGCTATGAATACTGTATCCATGGCCATAATGCAGTTTACGGCTGTGATCGTCCACCAGCCCAATAACAAATTCAAGTTGCACATCGGGCACAATAGAATCTGTAAATAAGTTTACAAACGCATGCGACTCGGCAAAGTTACTGGTTAGCTTTCCTTCGCGTTTGGCAAACCAATCAACGCATCCTTTTGCAATATTAAACGCACCGCTGGCACTTATTCCAAATGTGCCTTGCGAATATTTTGCTTTGTATAATGGCACAACGGTTAAGTGATCGTGCAAATTACTGCCTACACCTTCTAATGGCGTTACAAGCTCAATGTTATGCTGCTTTAAATGATCTGCAGGCCCCACTCCCGATAACATTAAAAGTTGGGGGGAGTTAATCGCACCGGCACTTAAAATAACTTCTTTATGGGCATTTAGCACATAGCTTTTATTATTAACTGCAACTGTTACACCAGTTGCAGATTTCCCGCAAAAATTAATTTTATGCACCTGCGCATCAGTGAGCACGGTTAAGTTTTTACGAGCTAAATTAGGTGTTAAGTACGCTTTTGCCGCACTGCAACGCTCCCCTTTATGTTGAGTGACCTGCGATAACCGCGCACCTAGCTGTTGCTGCGCATTAATATCGTCATTAAGGGCTACGCCTTGCTCTTGGCATGCTTTTAAAAACAGCTGATTAACTGGGCTTGGTAAACTTAGCTCTTGCACATGTAAGGGGCCATTTACACCATGATATGGGCTGTTGATAAAGGTTTTGTTGTTTTCAGCTTTGATAAAATAAGGCAGCAAACTGGTATAATCCCAGCCGGTATTTCCCATAGCGGCCCAGTTGTCGTAGTCTTTTTTATTCCCTCTTATGTAAACCATGGCATTGATTGAACTTGAACCACCAAGCACTTTACCTCTGGGCATAAACCCACAGCGGTTATTAAGCTCTTTTTGTGGCACCGTATTGTAATGCCAGCTATTAATGCCATAAGGCACACTAGCTGCAACTCCCGCAGGCATTTGCACCATAGCACTTTGGTCACAGCCGCCGGCTTCAATTAAACACACACTCACATTTTTATTTTCAGATAATCGCGAGGCAACAACACAGCCAGCACTGCCTGCGCCAATCACAATGTAATCAAATGAGGTGGTATGCATAAAATATCTCCCATTAAAAAAACTACTTTGCATGGATTATCTACTAAAAACTTGATATTTTTAGACACCTCTTCACTAATGCAACTGTTATGAGCAGCCTAATTAAAGCCACTTCTTTACAGGGAATTGATACATTAATTACCGAACTAGGTGGTGATACAGCAAGCATTATGCGCCATTGCGCCATTGAGGTAACGTTAAACTCCCTTGAAACCCAAAGCTTAACATATCGCCATTATGCCGAACTTTTAGAATACTGCGCTCATAGCTTAAACTGCCCAAGTTTTGGTCTTAAACTCGCTAGCAAACAAAGTTTTGATATTTTAGGGCATATCGCTATCGCCGCTAAAAGTGGAACTGATTTAGGTGAAGCGCTTACATGGGTAATTAAATACCTGCACTTACATACACCCGCACTTAATTTAACCACGCATACACTTGAAGATGACCAAAATATATTTTTATCATTCGAAATAAAACTCAAGCCTTTACCTGTTATAAATCAAGTTATTGAATTAACAATTGCACTGGCGCTCGCTACCTTAAAAAAAGTGAGCCAAAATCAATGTAAACCCATTAAGGTATTTTTACCGCAAAAGCTTGATGCAAATCTGCGCGCTTACCATCAGCACTTTGGCTGTAACGTTATTGAACACAGAAATAGCGCCGGTATTTTAATCGCCAAAAACGATTTATTATTGCCACTTAATGTTTCTGATCAACACAAAGTACAAGCCGCATTAAACTTTTTAGCCGCTAATAATGCGCATACTCAGTCGTTACCTTCGCAAGTAAGTGCACTTATTCGACCCATGCTGCCCCTTTTTCAATGCTCAAATCAAACGATAGCAACGGCACTTAATCTGCATCCTCGCACCTTGCATCGTGAACTTAAAAAACATAACACCAGCTTTGTAAAACTAAAAGATGCCACTCGCCGCGTATTATGTGAACACTATTTAATGCAAAACCAATTTTCTATTTCACATATTTCCGAGCTGTTAGGTTATCAAGAACAAGCCACATTAAGTGCCAGTGTAAAACGCTGGTTTAACTGCTCTGCCCGCGCATTTAGAGCAAAATATTGTTAAACTGCAAAGCTGTGTAAAATACATAAAAAGGCTAAACATGAATTTTGTAATTGTAGGTACCAATTTTATTAGCGACACCCTACTTGATGCGGCAAGTACTCTGAGTAATTTTAATTTATACGGTGTGTGTTCTCGGGCAGAAAGTAGCGCTGAGCGATTTTTAGCTAATCACCCCACTCATTCTCAAGCAAAAATATTTACCTCCATTGACGCTGTTTGCCAAGACGAGCTTGTAGAGGCAGTATATATTGCCGCACCAAATAGCCTGCATAAAGACTATGCTGTGCAATGTTTAGCTGCGGGCAAACACGTACTTGGCGAAAAACCCTCAGCAGCAAATAGTCATGAGCTTACTGCTATTTTAACGGCTGCTCAAAAACATCAACGTTTGTACATGGAAGCGATGATGACAACGCATTTACCTAACTTTGCTGTTTTAAAAAACGCATTAAAAAGAATCGGTACACCGCGTAAATTTATTGGCCAATTTAGCCAATACTCGTCTCGTTACGATAAGCTCAAAAACGGCGAGCGCCCTAATACCTTTTTACCTGAATTTGCAAATGGCGCATTAGTAGACTTGGGTATTTACCCACTTTATTTACTTATAGCACTGTGGGGCGCACCAAACAGTGTGCACGCCAGTGGCGTATTACTAGAAACCGGTGTTGATGGTGCCGGCGATGTACTTTTAAATTATGCAGATAAACAAGCGGTAATTAGTTATTCAAAAATATCGCAAGGCGAGAACATCACCGAAATACAAGGTGAGTTAGGCCGTATTCGTATTGAAGCTGTATCGCAACTTAAAAAAGTGGAATTCATCGCTAATAATGGCCAAAAAGAAACAATAAGTGCAGATTTTGATGAGCATTTTATGAAGTATGAAGTGGCGCACTTTATTGAAATGATTGAGCAAAATGCATTAGAGTCACATATTAACAACCACCAGCTTTCACGCGATGTGATGACGGTACTCGATACCGCCCGCGCACAATTAGGCGTTATATACCCTGCAGATAGTAAAGCTAAACTATAAATTTTTACTCAATCAGTCAGCCCTCATTACCTGCCACCTCAATCTTAAAAAAGAGTAACGCTTATTTTTTATTTAGCCCAGTGATAGCCTCTCATCACTGGGGACTCCATGTAAAACGTTAATTTACATTTACCTGCGTAGGCAAAAGCAGGTAATATGCGCCGCAATTAAATGGCAATATTTAAGGACGACCATGCAAAAATCAACCAAAGAGCTATTACTGGCTATTTTATGCATATTGCTTGCAATGATCACTATTCAGTCTGGGGCTTCACTGGCTAAGCAGCTTTTCCCTATTGTTGGCCCTGAGGGCACAACGGCCTTACGTTTAGGTTTTTCTGCCGCTATTCTTTGTTTAATTTTTAAACCTTGGAGACACTTTCCGGTTGCAAGCCAGCGTTTACCCATCTTAATTTATGGTTTGAGCCTAGGCGGCATGAACATTCTATTTTATTACGCCATTGAACGTATTCCACTGGGTATTGGTGTTGCGCTTGAATTTACCGGGCCACTTGCCGTTGCGTTATTTTCATCAAGACGAAAGCGTGATTTATTTTGGGTTGCTTGCGCAATTACCGGAATATTATTACTGTTACCCGATATGAAAGGCCAAGAAAGTTTAGATCCAATTGGCGTGATTTTAGCGCTTGCAGCGGGTGCGTGTTGGGCAGGTTATATTTTATTTGGTAAAAAAACCGGCAGCCAAAGCTCTGGTGGCGCAACGGTAGCGATGGGCATGACCATTTCAGCTATTGTGCTTGTACCTTATGGTGGCATATCACAAAGTGCCGCATTTACTTGGGATATTATTCCGTTAGGTATTGCCATTGCGGTACTTTCAAGTGCCCTACCTTACACTTTAGAAATGATCACATTGCGGAATATGTCGCCGCAAGGGTTTAGCATTATGATGAGCCTTGAACCCGCTATTGCAGCACTCGCTGGCTTAGTTATTTTAGGTGAACTACTTAGCATTTGGCAGTGGCTCGCTATTTTATTAGTTATTATTGCCTCGGTTGGCAGCTCAACGTCAAACAGTAAAAAGCAGCCAGTTCCTGCTTAATATTTAATTAAATATTAAACTACCGAGACACACAAAACCCACGCTATTTGCTAGGGTTTTGTAGTTAAGTCATTCACTATTTTATAGGGGATGGCTGGCCATGTGGGCTTGAGCGCAAATATTGCTTTGGTGCTTGTACTTGCGCGCCCAACTCGGCCGCAGCATGCCAAGGCCAATGTGGGTTATATAAAATACCCCGCGCTAAAGCGACACCATCAGCACGTTCATCACTAATAATACTTTCAGCTTGCTGCGCCTCGGTAATTAAACCCACTGCTATCACTGGCATATTCACAACCTGTTTAATGGCGGTTGCAAACGGCACCTGAAAATTCTTAGCAACAGGTATATTTTGCTCAGGGCTTAAACCCGCAGTGCTTACATGAATAAAGTCACACCCTAACGCGTCAAGCGCTTTTGCCAGTTCAATTGATTGCGGTAAATCCCAACCATCATCAACCCAATCGGTTGCTGAAATACGTACACCCACCGCTTTATTGCTTGGAAATGCCGTTCTTACAGCTTTAAATACGTCGAGTAATAATCGCATTCTATTTTCTAGGCTACCACCGTATTGATCATCACGTTTGTTTGCCAGCGGCGATAAAAACTGGTGTAGCAAATAACCGTGCGCGCCATGTATTTCAATTAAATCAAGGCCCAACTCGTCAGCGCGCTTTGCCGCATTAACAAAGTCACTTATGAGCGAATCTATATCATCTTGGTTCATCGCTTTGGGAGTGGGGCTGTTTTCATCATAGGCAATGGCTGATGGCGCAACCGTTTGCCAACCATTGAGGTGATCGGGCATAAGTACCCCACCGCCATCCCATGGTTTATCGGTTGACGCTTTACGACCTGCATGGGCTAATTGAATACCAATAGGCATTGGGCTGTATTGTCTTACGGCCGTTAAACTTTTTGCTAATGCAGCTTGGGTTGTATCATCCCATAATCCTAAATCGGCGTAACTAATTCGCCCTTCGGGATTAACGGCCGTCGCTTCTAAAATAAGTAAACCCGCTCCACTTAAACTCAATTGCCCTAAATGAATGGTATGCCAGTCACTTGCAGCGCCATTGTTGGCCGAGTACTGGCACATGGGTGCAATAATAATTCTATTCTCTAGGCTTAATTTACCAAGTGACAATGGTGAAAACAGCTTTGACATTATAAATCCTCATATAACTGACTCACAGCCACAGCTAAACTGTGCTGTTGTTGTTATCAATAATTAAACATGTATTTATAAAGGTTATGGGGGGGAATATTCATTTTTATAGTGTTTATAAAAATATAAGTAATGACGTTTTAAACTATTCGTTATCCAGTTTTTATCTCTATTAAGCACAATTATTATTTTGGTTGATTTTAAAGCAACGCCTTTGTTTATTTAATATACAGCGCGAAACACCCAAACTCACTTTTATATTTTTATTCTAAAAAAGTGAATTAAAATTCATATTTTTATTTCCATCACTAAAACACCCTGATACTATTAGCGCTCATTTATAAACACATTTTATTGAACTAGGATCACTTTTTATGTTTAAACCAAGCCTGTTAACCTTGGCTGTATCAAGCGCACTGAGCGGTGTATTATTTAGCAGTAATGCAGTGGCTCAAGAGCAAGTTATTGAAAAGAACAAATCGCTTGAAGTTATTGAGGTTACAGCAACGCGCCGAAGTGGCTCAATTCAAGCTGCGCCTCTTAACATTACCGCGCTCGATGCTGATGTAATGAAAGATCAAAACATCAGTGAGCTGGCCGATGTAGCACGTTGGGTACCGGGCTTAACAATTACAGATCAAGGTGGCCGTGCCGGTTCACCTATTATAGTCCGTGGTTTAAATACTAATTCATCAGGGCCTTCATCAGATGGTGGCACTGTTGCCACTTATATTAATGAAATTCCAGTATCGGTAGATATGCGTCTTGTTGATGTAGAGCGAGTAGAAGTACTTATTGGGCCACAAGGCACATTGTATGGCGCAGGCACACTAGGCGGTGCTATTCGCTATATGCTTAAAGAGCCAGAGCTTGATTTCATATCAGGTGAAGTATTTGGTGATGTTTTTCAAACTCAAGAAAGTGATTCGGTCGGTGGTGAAGCGGGCTTTATCTTCAATTTACCTTTAATTGAAGACAAACTGGCGGTACGTAGCAGCTTAAATATTTATGAAGATCCTGGGTTTATTGACTACGCTTACACCGTTCGTGAACCTGGTGTGTCGATTACCGACCCTGATTGGACAAACCTTGATGCAGTCAACAGCAATCTTAAAAATGTAAAAGACGCCAACGGTGAAACCACCACAACTGGCCGTATTTCATTGCGTTACAAAGCAACTGAGTCATTCGAAGGCACATTAAACTACTTCTATCAAAAGCAAGATACTGAGGGTCGTTCCATTGTTCATCACAACAGCCTTAATGCTAACAATGGCTTAAATGATCGCATTGGCAAATACGAGTCAGCGTACCGTTATGAAGAGCCACGGATAAAAGAAGACCAATTACTAAGCCTTGAACTTAAAGCCGACTTAGGTTTTGCTGAGCTAGTATCAGCTACCGGTATTTCACACTTTGACGCCGATGGGCAACGCGACCAAACTGATCTTTTAATTCGCTTAGACTATGGCTACGAAGAGTTTCCTTCGTTTTCAGCCTTTACTCGTGAAATTGACGAAAAAGACACGTTTACCCAAGAACTGCGTTTAGTCTCACAAAGCGATAGCGATTTAAGCTGGATTGTTGGTGGTTTTTACAACAAAACTGACACCGATGCATCAAGCAGAGAGTACACACCAGGGTTTGATCAATTCGCAGTTGATAATTTTGGTGGCGCACAACTTAGACCAGACTCTTTAGAGTATTTAGAAATTACTGGCAGCAAAGTCACTGAATCAGCGCTTTTTGGTGAAGTGGGTTACCAAGTAACCGATAAACTCGACATTACCATTGGCGCGCGTTTTTACGAATACGATGTTGAATCAAAAGCGGCTTTTGACTTCCCATTAGCAAATACCTTGTATGAAGGTGCTGCACCTGATGCAATCTCAATTAATTTTGAAGAAAACAAAGCGGGTGACAACGGTAATCTATTTAAATTTAATGCTAAGTATCAGTTTACTGATACTGTAATGGGATACGCCACTGTTAGCGAAGGCTTTAGAATTGGCGGCTCAAATGGCCTAGTGCCTTGTCCTGTGCCCTTACCTGAGGATCAACAAACAGGCTGCGGTACACCTGATGAAATGCTGTATGAAGCAGATACCACAACTAACTATGAACTAGGCTTTAAAAGTACCTGGATGAGAAGCCAACTACACTTTAACGCCGCGCTATTCAATGTTGATTGGGATAACGCACAAATTGCAGGGGCAACCACCGTTGGCCAATTACCGTACCTGTCAAATGCAGGTAGCGCTAATGCTAAAGGGATTGAGGTTGCCACACGTGCAATCTTATCAGACTCGTTTACTGCCTATGCAACTTATGCCTATACAAAAGCAGAACTAACCTCAGACGCTCCGTATTTATTTAATGCCGATGGCACTGATGGCGCAAAAGATGGCGACCGTTTACCAGGCTCGCCAGAGCATCAGTTTTCCATGGGGATTAATTATCAAACAGACGTGTTAAATGATAAAACCTTAGATATTAACTACGGTTTAACTGCACAAAGTGATGTAATTTCAAAAGTAGGCCTACGTGATAATGGTGAAGCACTCCCAGGTTATAGCTTAAGTAATCTTTCAGCTAAATTAACCGCCGATGCATGGTCGACTACTTTATATGTAGATAACCTATTTAATAAATATGCGGTTACCTCTGTTCGTCGCTCAGATGCGGATATTACAACAGCGAATGGCGCAGACATACAACGTAACTATGGTTACTATATTAATCGCCCGCTTACTGTTGGCATTAAATTTAACTATAAGTTTGAAATATAACTAAGCGACAAGTTTGAAATATAATTAAACGATAAGTTTAAGTACAATAAAAAGGCTCAAATTAATTTTGAGCCTTTTTATTTGTAAGTACATTATTTATAAGAGTATTCATGCAGCCAAACTTAAAGCAACTACACCAAAGCGCTATAAACAACTTAAACCAAGGCAACATTCAGCAAGCGCATAAAGCACTGGTTGAGCTAGTGACACAGCAGCCTGACTTTGCTGATGGCTACTTTTTACTCGCCATGGTTAATTTACAGGTTGGCCAAATTTATAAAGCAATAAAGCTAATTGAAAAAGCATTAAGCTTTACTAAGTCTATTGAATATACAGCGCAACTTGCCAAGTGTTACGCCCTTACTGGCGATTTACAAAAAGCGAAAAGCACCGCACTCAGCGTTAAGCTTGAACATATTAGTAAAGCACTTGATGCCGATACATTAGGCGTCGCAATAACCCAAGCGGGTTTACATCAGCATGCTGCTGACTATTTTAAATACGCGTTAAGTTTGGCTGAAGCGAGTAATACTCGTCAGCCGCAGTTTTATTATAACTATGGGGTATGTGCTAAATTTTTAGGCCAGTTTGAAAAGGCGCAGCACGCGTTTGAAAATGCCATTGCACTGAATCCGCTTCATCATCAAAGTCATTTTGCTTTAGCTGATTTAACTAAAGTCACTGAGCAAAACAACCACATAGCGCGATTAAAAAACGTATTTACACAGGTCAATCATCCCGACGCTAAACTGCATATAGGTCATGCGCTCGCAAAAGAATATCAAGACCTAGGAGAGTTTTCAGCGGCCTTTAATGCATTACAACAAGGTAAAAAAGCAAAACACGCTAATAAGGCGTTTGATAATCAAGCGTCTGAGGCTTTATTTTCACATATAAAACAGCTCAGTGATAAATACAAAAACCAACAAACAGCTGGCAACCAAAGCAGTGAGCCAATTTTTGTATTAGGCATGCCGCGCTCTGGCACCACCTTAGTTGAGCGCATTTTATCAAGCCACAGCGACGTACAATCAGCGGGCGAGCTGCAAGACTTTGGCCTAAGTGTAAAAAAACTTAGCCAAACACCCACGCCTCAAGTACTCGACACAGATACCTTAAGCCAAGCTTACCAGCTTGATTTTGCAAAACTTGGCAGTACTTACCTTGAGGCGACCCGTGTAGTTACCGGTAGCCATAAACACTTTATTGATAAATTACCGTTTAACTTTTTTTATATTGATTTAATTACCAAAGCCCTGCCAAACGCCAAAATAATTTGCCTACTTCGCGACCCCATGGACACCTGTATTGGTAACTATCGTCAGCTATTTACTATTAATAACCCCTACTACGCGTACTCCTTAGACTTACTCGACACCGCTAAATTTTACAGCCGCTTTTATAAACTGATGCAGCACTTCAGCGCCCTGCACAGCAATATTAAACTAGTAAAATACGAAGAGCTCATCGCCGCACCGGAGCAAAAAATAAAAGAATTGGTGAGCTATTGCGACTTAGACTGGCAACCACAGTGCCTTGATTTTCATTTAAACACCGCACCGGTATCAACCGCTAGCAAAATGCAAGTGCGCCAACCGCTTAACAATAAAGCCATAGGCCGCTGGAAAAAGTTTAAACCCCATACAGATGAAGCGCAGGCTTATTTAGTTAATGAAGGAGTTATAGGTTTAATGAAATAACAACAAATGTTACGTGGACGGGTAGTTCATTGTGATTAATTTTAAAGTTACCGGATGGATTCACGAACTCTGATCAAGCGGGTTGATATAATAATTAACACACCACAAACTATACCCAAACCAATGGACTTACTTAATCCCAGTGATCCTAAAACAGGTTTTATCATAAAATAATTAAAAATAACCATAGGTAAAAGCGCAACGAAAAACACTTTTACATTAAAGGTTACTGCAAATGGTTTTTTGCATTGTGGGCACTCTCTTATCTTGCTCCAACTTTGTAGCGCTTTAGAAAAAAATCCAATTTTTTCTTCACAATGAGGACATTTATAAAATTGTTCATTCGCCTCAAAACCATCCTCTACTTCATGACTCGTTGTTGGATTTTCAAGGCGATTATTTAACTCTTTCTTTAGTTCATTTGTTCTTTCAGGATACGCTTCTTGATCGATGGCACGTAATGACTCTTCTAGCTCTGAAATTGAATATTCTGAGTAATTTGGTTCCATACCTGTGTTCTCCTTGTTTAATAAAGCCCACTGAGAAATAGTTTCGTTAAAGTATCCTCAAGAGGCGCTAGTCGACTGTTTATTATGAAATAAAATAAATGAAAAGTCGCTATAAAGGGTGCAATAATAATATATATAAAAATAAACTCTTGTGGTTTCATCGTACTAAATTCAGCCGTTGTTAAAACAACAGGACAAAAACTACAACCTAATAACAATCCAAGTTTCACAATGATAGGATGCTTTAATACCGTTAAATTTTTCATCGTTTTTATTAATGAATGTAGTGACCATAAACCATATGCACCACCCAGCAAAAAATAGCCCAAAATAGGGTTTAATGTAAGTGAAAATACAACCCAACCAAATATACTATAAATCAAATAAAGCAATAACGTAGGTATAAAAACAAAAGCAGTATAAAGAGATATTATTTTTTGTAATTGAGAATTACTCATACGTCTTATAAACATCCAAAACTGTATTAAATAACAGATAATAGCTGGCTAAAGCATCGTGCGATTGCAATATGTCGCTTTTTCAAAATCACTAATATTCATTGCAATGTTAGAAATTTCAGGAAATAAAGCAACAAGCTTACTAACAATTGCTCGTGAGAGGTTCGCTTTTTGCTCTGTTGTTCTTCCTTGCATTATATGGGCAAACACATGAATAAAGTCTTCACGCTTATTCCCCACAGAGAAAGTATTAAATGGATTTATTCTGACTTTTATATCACCTTCGTCGAATAAACCTGTAGCGTGAGCTACAAAATGAATTTGTTCAATAATGTATTCCTCATCATGTTCCCCAAAAACACTTTCAGAACAGTCCATTATAAAATGAGGCATATACTCTCCTTGATATTAATCGCTAATGTAAATAGTTTGACCGCATCTTACTTGTGAATGAGGTTCATATTGGTATTTATCTTAAATACATTTTTTCAATACAGCTTATATAAACATTTCGTGAGGATTTAAAAAAAACATTCTTTTCCAACCCTGAGTCTGTGTTGTAGCTAACCAAGGAATTGGAATTATTGATAAGATTGAATAATGAATATGCGGTTGTTTTCCCTGGGCATTACCTGAATCCCCCAAAACACCAATAACTGAGCCAGCCTTAACAACAGTACCCGTTGTAACAGAGTAACTGTCCATATGCGCGTAATAGTGAATACGCCATTTAGGCCCTAATACTGCCACTACATTCCCGCCTTTACGTACTGTGCCCGTATAAATGACTAAGCCTTTGCTAGAAGAACGTGTGGTAGTCCCTTTTTTACCAAATATATCAATCCCTTTATGGACCACAGAGCTTCCCCATGGCTCATACCAAAAAGTATTATGGTTCCAATCATTGGGTGTTGCACCCTCAACAGGAATAACAATGTCATCTGGTATGATCATACCTATAAGGAAAACTGCTGTAAGTAGAACGAGTATAAATCTTAATTTTTTCAATGAGCTTTCCTTGGCACATATTAACCGAAGTACTACCAGTTTGGGTGTCAGCGTGGGAACTATTCATACAATGGGCTTTAGTTTATAAAGGGAAGGTTTTAATGCCCTAATTAGGCCACGTTAATAAAATGCGCTGCCCTAAGTCGTCCCTGCATTACTAAGCATATTTATTGCCTGATATTAAACCGAATTAAGCACGTTAAATCAACACTCTAATTTCGACTATAAGTTAAGTTGAAGATGAGCGCCTCAATTAATACAAGGATAGCGTTGCATTCACCAGTTGAACTCACAGCCATGAGCGGACTGTCGTAACCTTAGACTCTTGTTAAGTGCCCTATTGATCAACATATTTAAAGGTATCAGCACCATCGAAAAACCTAACATTAACAGACTTAAATAGCTCAGGAGTAGCCATTCTGGTGTTGATTGCGACCCTATTTGTACCGTCATCTCTTTTTTGTGTGTAGTGAGTCGTGCAACCACAAAAAGTGCAAGAATGATATGAGCGAACTTTGCTACCCCACAAATGAACAGTAGCCTCTGATTTTACTTTAATATCAACTTGATCGACTGTGTAATAAGCCCAAAGAGCACCCAGCCGGTAACACATTGAACAATTACAACTGGTAATAGATTCTAGTAGCATGTCTGCTGTTATAACGATATTACCGCAATGACAAGTAGCTTTGACCATGTTTCCCCCTTGAACACTTAACGCCTCAATCAGCCGACGCGTTAGCGGTCTGCTGGATTGATTTGTTAGCATTTTCCTCGGTTAGTAAACATATACCCAACCAAATAAACCAAACAATTTGTGATACGCCAAATATTTCAGTAAATAGTTTGTCAGGATAAACCGTTGCAATGCCCGCTATGCCTACAAAATATCCGAGATAGTTAAGTGACCGGGGTAATCTGCCCTCTTGTATTGCTGCTACGCTAATCAATAGAACCCAAAGTCCGCCAACTAATTCATTTCCACCACCTATACTTTCTGTTATCACTGAAACGATTATCCACATATCAAGGGCTTTTTCTGGATTTGCATCCATCAGATCGATTGCATGATCAAGCCCGATATTCGAAATCATTCCACTTGCGATCACCAGACCGACCCAAATGCCCCCGAATAGAGATCCAATAGTAATTAAGGGATTAACTTTATATTTAAGCCTCTTATACATACCAATAACGAGTATGGCCAGAAAAATGCCAAACACCACGTACATCAGAAAATAGATCATTGAAAATAGAAGTTGATTTTCTGCCATGTAAGTCATTTTTTCGACTGGACTACCATCAACCGGATATGACCAAAAAGCCCCAAAATACACAAAGGCTGCTATGTAAATAAGCCCTTGGAAAATTGCTGCGATACCAGCTAGTTTTTGTAGACCCTTCATTTGGCGAAACCCCGTTTGTTGTATTGCTAACGCCCCACTAAGAGGCAAATGACAGTTGGTTAAAATAAGCGAGGCACGAGCAAAAACCAACTGTTATTTGTCCTGCTTGAGTGGCTTGTTATGCAACTCTTCAGCTTTGCTAGTTTTTTTATTTAAAGTTTCAACATTGTCTGGTTCATTTCTAACTGAACTATGTATTTCTGACTGTATGCTTTTCCTTAACATTTCAGCTTCACGGAATAGTTTTGTGTTCTCTGACTTAGTCACTGTACTCATGCTACTCTCCAATTAGCTTCGAAATTACAAAATTTATTGAAAAACTCATGCTTCAAATATTGATATTCATATAATAACTTAAAAGTATAAATACTCTCTTCCATAAAATCTTGCATTGATTCCTCATCAGAGAAAACAGAATTATTATGAAATTCGATATTTAAGAAGCCTACAACTTCACCATTAGTTTCAAGCTTACATCCTAGATAGTGCTGTATTGTTTTATACCTTTTTGAACTCCCTTTGGAATATGATTTATTATTATGAACATAGCTTGTATTTTTACCCTCTGTAAAACATTTAACACTTTCATAACTTGCAAACTTAGGATCGTTTATATCAATCTCTTTAGATTTAACTAAATCCCTTTTGTGATCATAATGAAGTTCATAGATCAATTTCTCATCCGATTTGTCATAACGGTAAACAGATAAAAACAAGTCCTTTCTTTTGATATTAATTGAGTCAATTGACTTTCTTATGTGCTCAGCAAGAGCTTCTGTAATTACGCGCATATTGACTTCAAAAGCATGCTGTTCATTTAAGCGAGTGACATCTACAGGTTCGACACAACACTTTTTAATATGACCGAGTATTTCTTTATTCATTACAGAGATACAATCTGATATTTCTTCTGGTTCAACTGTGGAATGTTTCGCAGGAGGGAATTGTTCAAATAGCATTGATAATAACTTTAAAATAAAAGAAATTATTAATACTGTGGCTGAAATCGTTATATAAACATTAACGCCATTTTGATGTAATACGTTGTTTAATAACCAGCCTGAAATAGAGAAATCAAATGCTTTTTTTAGCATTAAATAACCAGTAGCAACTAACAAAAAACCATCAGAAAAAAGTCTAATATATTTGTTTAAACAAAATTCAGATAATTTGGAGTACAACTTTTTCAAAAATTTAATTCCTTTTTGTGATATTAACACCCAAGTTTATAGGTTGCATAACAATTTAATAGTGCGCTCATCGCGCATATTTCTGCCGATATAACGCTCATTTACCTACTTTATGTAGTTTTAACAAATTCCCTAGGGTATTACTATCACATTGCTTTCTATTATCTTAAAGCAAAGTTAAATGAACCAATATGCGCGCAGCGCTCATTTTCATGAATATATACGCAAAGAGCTGTTTAACCAATCAATTAACGACGATATTTAGCCAATCTCAATGGCTGCTTTTCGCTCTTTACCAAATTTTACTTAAGCGAAGAAGACGTTGTAATCTTGCTAGTTATTTGTGATGACAAACTCGTGGTAGCCTTCTGTTTCAGGAGGATCAACATTATCAACACGCGCAACGTTTAATTTAGCAAACAAACTATTCCAAAATTTCAACGCTGAACTATCGTTTAAATGAACTGCTACATGCCACTGATTTGTTTCAACAGGCATCAAGTTTTGAATAACAAATTTGGCAATGCCTTGTTTTCGATATTTGGGTAGAATAAAAATATCAGCCAACTCAGGTATTTCTTTGCCAACGATCTCAGTTGGTTCTACGGTAGCAAAACCTGCAATTTGGTTAGAAACGAGTACAAGATAAATAATGCAGTCTTCCTCACCACGCACTACACATTCTAAATATTCTTCATCAATATCATAGCAACCATCTGAACCAACATCTTCTAAGTCAAATATACTCTGATGATATTGGTAAAACTGCCACAGCATTTTTATTGCAGCGATATCGGTTGATTCAGCTTTTCGTATTGTAGTGTCCATTTTATACCTATTTCCTTATGTGTGGTCCGACATTAGCTTTCACTAAAGAGGTGAAGATTCGCTAATAGTTATCTTTAAAAAACATCATGTTATTAAACGATAACTACTCAAAAATAACAACAAAAAAACTTTTAAGAATAGATTGAAAAAACCGCCAACAAGCTGATAGTCAAGCGAGCAAAACTTCACGTCACACAGAAAAACTCTGACTAACAGCTTCTCGCTCTTTGTCTAACTTCGCAAAAGTGTCAACTTTAGTTATTCAGGACTCTCTCGTTTATGCTTAAAAAGTTGTCGAAAATACGACAAGGTGGGCTTTGTACGATACCATAATAACCTGGTCAAAAAGATTGGCAGGTAAACGCAAGGGAATGGGCGAAGTGCATATTTTTTTCAGGCGCTTAAATGTAGAAATACCATTGTTAATTTAATAAGATAGGCCACAAATTTGGAGCCTTAGTTTCTGTTAGCTTAAATTATTGAGTCGACCGTCACTCTTACCTCTGCGATCGAAGATGATATTTAAATTTACCAAAAACTGGCTCTCTCCAAATTTTGTTATGGTTGTTTTGTTCTCAATAATATCCATGATCTCTACCTATTACTTACATGACTCTGAGTCTGTAAAAATAAAGGCTGCTTTGTTTGTTTCTCCTTTTTTCTATTTAACAGGGCCCTATTACTTTTTGCATTTATTAACAACTCCCAATGAAATTACTTTAGGCAACAACAGTATCGAAATTGATGGGAAAGTTTATTCGTTAGGCTTAAATACTAAGTGTAGTGTTTTATTTAATAAAGCATCACAGGCTGAATTCGAAATAACCATAAATAATAAAAAGACCGTCACAACGTCTTTTTTTATAAATGTGATTTTAATGAGGAAGAATTTATCAACTATTACACTGATAATGAAAATGTGTTTGCAGACTCAATGGCATTTAATTAATGGATAGTATCAAGCTGCTTTTAGTTAAATGCACACCTGTCGGTTCCCGTTGATAGTAATGACAGAACTAACTTAGATTTTGCAGTGACGAGCTAAACTCATCCCTTATGGCTCATACCTACATGCTAAGTTTTGATCTAATAGTTAAAACTATATAAAACTCAGCACGTAAATTAAGGATTATTGCTCGTCGGCGTCGCGGATGCGTTCTTTACGTTCTTGCTCTTCATCAAAAGCGGCTTGAATTTCGTCAAGTACTGAGTCTACATCTGCCGCTTCGCTGTCATCCTCAAATTCACCACTTAGCACTGAGTGCGGGGTTAAGTTAGCATCTGCAAACAGTGCCCACATTTCTTTGGCGTATTGCGTGTGTAATAACGCCGGTGCAAATTGGCCATAATAACGGCGCATATTATTAACGTCGCGGGCAAACATGGCTTCGGCGCTATTATTAGCAGAGGCATTAACCGCTTGGGGTAAATCAATAATTACTGGGCCGTTGCTATCAACAAGTACATTAAACTCCGATAAATCACCATGAATAATCCCAGCGCACAGCATTAATTTGATGTAATGCATCATTAATGTATGTTGCTCAATGGCTTGTTGTTCGGTTAAATCAACTGCACCAAGCTGAGGTGCAACATCGCCTTCATCATCACTTACAAGTTCCATTAACAAAACACCGTCAATGCAGCCGTAAGTTTGCGGTACCCGAACACCCGCTGAAGATAAACGCGACAGCGCGTCAACCTCGGCATTTTGCCAAATTTCTTCTTCTAATTGGCGGCCGTAGCTTGAACGTTTACCCATAGCACGGGCTTGGCGGCCACCACGTACTTTTCGCCCTTCTTGGTACTGTGCTGCCTTTTTAAAACTGCGCTTACTGGCCTCTTTGTATACTTTAGCGCAGCGAATGTCATCGCCACAGGCCACCACAAATACATCGGCCTCTTTACCGCTCATTAACCGGCTGATCACTTCATCAATAAAACCATCATCAACTAATGGCTGTAAGCGTTTAGGTATTTTCAAACGACACCTACTAAAAATACAGGGTTGGCTTTTTGTTTTGCTATGTGGTTCAAACGAGGCATACCTTTGGGGATTGAAGAAAGTTATAAATTATTAGTAAACTTTAAAGTTACATTTAATGACTAAATTACGCAGCTAGAATAAGCGACTACAGCTAAAAAGCCAACCGCCTTTTTTGCTTTTTAAACATTATTGAACAAGAGCCTAGGGTCTGTTGACTTTTCAAGGTTAAATTTGCAGCAGTCTGTTTGGTATTTAGGTAAGGCAGAGCCTATGTGGTGTGGTTATTCCCCATAAATAGGTGATAACGCAGCATCAATGCCAAACAGGCGCTGCCCTTTGGGTTCTGTCTAGGGGCGATTTACTCTTTGTTGCCTACATGGATGTAGGTAAGGGGCGTGAGCAGGACGCGGAAGCTTTGCTCGGTTTTTACTTAGTCCACTAGGTTACAAACCTCGCGCCGTGATTAAACCGCCCCTAGTTTGAACAAATTTTAATCCGCAAAGGTCAACAGACCCTGGATAAAACCAAAAAACGAGCACGGTTTAGCGTACTCGTATACTTTATATTATTAAAAAGTGTTTAGAACTGCCAAACCAAAGACGCCCAATAGCGACGGCCATCTTCAACATAACCGTACTCTTGCTCTGTGATCTCTTTATCAAGCAAGTTGTAAATTCCAGCACCAAGTTTAACGCTGTCACTTAGCTGATAATTAGCACCTAAATTGGCAATGGTATAATCAGGAGCAATTAAACTGCTTTGTGAAGGCCCTGTGGTAGGCTGGCTTTCTTCTCCACGATATTGCACACGTAACCATCCGCCTAACTTATCTGTTGGACGCCAATTTAAAGATGTTTGTAAACTATGTTTTGGTAGCTGATTAAGTGGGCTCCCCTTATATTCACCGGTTTTTTGCTCTGAATCGGTGTAGGTATAACTGGCACTCACATCAATCTCAGTTGAAATATCGTAATCTACTGATAGCTCAACACCTTGGGTTATTGCTTCATCCACATTAATGTACGTAGTTGGCATGGAGCCGAACTGATTTGGGCCATCTGTGCACTGCGTTAAAGGGCATGCTATACGGGTTATTTTGTCATCAAATTCATTATAAAAAACGGTTGTCGATATGCTCAAATCGCGTCCAGAATCATAGTAAACACCCATTTCATAGTTAACTGATTGCTCAGGCTTTAAGTCAGGGTTACCATAAATATTACCGCCACGACTCACTTGTCCCCATTGGGCGGTAGATTGGCGAATATTTGGCGCACGGAAACCGGTTGATATGCCGCCTTTAATAGTGATCGCTTTAGATGCGCTATAAACACCATACAAACGTGGGCTCCAGTGACCTGCAAAATTGCCATCATGATCGTAACGTAGGCCTGCGGTGAGCTTAAAGTCATCCGTTGCTACCCATTCGTTTTCACCAAAAACAGACCATTGCTCGTTTTCTACATGGGTTAAGTCGCTAATTTTATTGCTTGTATAATCATCCAATGACTCTTTTAAATAGGTCGCACCAAACGTAGAGTTATGATTGCTATAAAGCGGTAAACTCCATGTCGTTTGAATGTCGGTATTTTCGACAAACATTTCACGTGAGTTATTATCAAACTTATCGTATTTAATGTAACTACGCGACGAGCCAAAGTCATAAAAACCATTGTGTGACATAGAGTATGTTTGTTGCTCATACTCAGTAGTTGCTGATTTAGGGCAGCCACGTCGACCACAGCTTTCTCCTGGGGCAAGTTCGGCAACTGTTTTACCAAGTGTTTCATCTAATGTTTGTTTTGCCGAGCCAAGTTCAAACATTAATTCGTGACTATCATTAGGTGTTAATGTGAACTTAGCTTTTACATTACTTTGTTCTTTGCCTCGAAATCCAGCTGTAAAATCATCTTCATTTCGCTTTGAAAATTGACCGTATAACTGCACGCCCAATAGATCTGGAATAATGCCTCCAGAAGTGAAAAAGTTGGCTTGGTTTATATCACCTGACTGACTTTGCTCTTGAATGGTGCTGTCTAAACGCAGTTCTCCATACCACTGCTCTGGCGCTTTACGGGTAATAATGTTGATCACACCACCAATTGCATCAGAGCCATACAATGAAGACATCGGCCCTCGTATTACTTCAATACGCTCAATCGCAGAAATTGGCGGCGTCCAAGCACCTTCTACGCCCGGGCCATCACTATTTGGCCGTGTTTCTCTTGAACTTTGGCGTTGTCCATCGATAAGAATGAGCGTGTATTGGCTTGCCATACCACGCAAGCTAATATCTTTTCTGTCACCTCCGCCGGTCACTATTACACCCGGAATATCAGCCATTGCGTCGGTTAAGTCACGATAAAAGCGTTTTTCTAGCTGCGCTCTGTCGATAACGCTAATACTTGCAGGTGCCTCTTTGAGCATTTGTTCGTAACCAGAAGCAGTGACAACCATTACTTCCATATCTTGTTTTTTTTCATCAGCAAAAGCAGGGTTAGCAATTGCAAAAGTACTTAAAATAAATGCAGTTACCGGCCTTAACTTACAACTTACCGTGTTCATGATATTTCTCCGTGACATTTAGCATGTAAATGATAATAATTAGCGTTTGCGATAATAGTGAGAAGTTCCCTTTCTCACAACGCTATTTTTATTAAAGCTAATTTAAGTAAGGCTTAACGGTATGAGTGATAAGTTAACTAAAACCCTGAATATATTTGTTCGCACTGTGCAAACGGGAAGTATGAGTAAAGCTGCCGCAGACCTTTTAATGACAACCTCTGCAATTAGCCAGCAAATAAAACAAATAGAGCAAGATGTAGGTTTGAGTTTATTTAATCGCAGCCCTCGAGAATTAACGCTTACCGAGGCGGGTGAACTTTATTATCAAAGTTGTTTACAAATGCTTGCCGTTGCAACAGCTACATCAGAACAATTACAGCATTTACAAAATTGCCCGAGTGGGCAATTAAAACTAGCAGCCCCTGTTGGTTTTGGAGGTGGGTTACTAAGTGAGCCTGTAAAGCATTTAATTAGCCAATTTAATGATATAGATGTGCACTTAACGCTTTCTGACGAGCCCATTGATATGATCAGAACAGGTATAGATTTAGTGCTGGCGATTGGCCCTCTCGAAGACTCAAACTTAATTGCACGCCAGCTCGCTAGTTGGCCATTAATACTGTGTGTTCATAAAAATCATGCACTAGCACAGCAGCCAAAAATCACACTGGATGACCTAAAAGCGCATAACCGCATTGCGCATATAGCTGTTGATCCGACGCTTACGCACCTTACTCGCGGCGTAAGTACAACACTACCAAAAGCGCGTATTACCATTAATAATATGCAAACTGTGATTCAATTTGTTCTCGACGAGTTAGGCTATGCTATTTTGCCTGAGCCTGAAGTACGCAATTTCTTAGCTACAGGAGAACTTTTAGAAATATGCACTGATTGGCAACTTCCCCATTACGATGTATTTGCTCTAACGCCTGCACGCGACACGTTAGCAGCAAAAACAAAAGCTGCAATTAAAGCACTTAACGCATCATTTTCAGCTATTTAAATAACCTAAGTTCAGGTTAAGGCTTGTTTATAGTTAACTAATTGCAAGCCAAACTCCTACTAGCACCATTAAACTCCCCGCAATTCGGTTCAGTCATTTAATATTGTTGCCTTTGGTTAGAATTTATACTTGCAGTTTTTCTGTTATGTAAACGCAAAACAAGCATATAGCTAAGCGCTCATTCAGTAAGACTGCATTATTATTAATACTTTACAGAACATTAATAAACACAGGATTATTACACAGGAGTATACATTACATGGCAACCACACCTAAAAAGTCACATGAGGTTAATAAGATACAATCGGCTTTATTAAACCCAGAGCACAGCATTCAAGTAAGAGGCGCACGTGTTCATAACTTAAAAGATGTGGATGTAAACCTGCCCCGTAATTCACTTGTGGTGTTTACCGGTATATCGGGCTCGGGTAAATCATCGCTTGCCTTTGGAACATTATTTGCCGAATCGCAACATCGTTATCTTGACTCGGTTTCACCTTATGCACGCAGATTAATTGATCAGGTAGACGAGCCTGATGTAGATTCGATCGAAGGCCTGCCACCAGCGGTCGCACTGCAGCAGCAGCGTGGTGCACCCTCGGTACGTTCATCGGTGGGTAGTGTAACCACTATATCTAACGCGCTGCGAATGCTCTACTCACGCGCAGGCGAATACCCCAAAGGGCAAGGCATACTTTACGCCGATGCGTTTTCGCCCAATACGCCACAAGGCGCCTGCCCAGAGTGCCATGGTATTGGCCGCGTTTTTAACGTCACCGAAAAGCTACTAGTGCCCGATCCCACTAAATCAATTAAAGAGCGCGCCATTGCAGCATGGCCGCCTGCTTGGCAAGGTAAAAACCTAAGCCGTATTCTTACCTCTTTAGGCTACGATATTAATAAACCGTGGAATACCCTGCCTAAAAAAGCCCGTGATTGGATTTTATTTACAGACGAAACACCTACAGTGCCCGTGTTTCCTGAGTACACACTTGAGCAAACACAAGCGGCAATTAAAAATGAAGAAAGCCCTAGCTACATGGGTACATTTACAAGTGCTAAACGTTTTGTTTTACAGTCGTTTGCGAGCACTCAAAGCCCACGTACTAAAAAGCGCGTATCGCAGTATATGCAAATATCACAGTGCCCGCAGTGCGAAGGAAAAAAACTCAAAAAAGAGTCGTTATCGGTTAAAGTAGCTGGTCTTGATATAGGCGAAATTTCGCAGCTAACACTCAATGAGCTGGCAGATAAGCTAAGGTTTGCTGCTAATAATCCCGCTAAAAGTAACGCTGCAAACCCCGAAAAAGCCATAGTTGCAAAGCGTATAGCGGGCGACATTCTTAAACGCGTTGAAGCACTTACCAAACTTGGTTTAGGGTATTTATCGCTTGAACGCACCACCCCATCGTTATCGCCAGGTGAATTACAACGCTTAAGGCTTGCAACACAAATTCGCTCAAAATTATTTGGTGTAGTGTATGTGCTAGACGAACCCTCTGCAGGCTTACACCCTGCCGATACACAAGCCTTGTTAGCGGCATTAGATGAGCTAATAGCCGCTGGTAACTCAGTGTTTGTGGTTGAGCACGACGTAAGTGTTATTCGCCATGCTGATTGGGTGGTCGATGTAGGGCCAAATGCGGGCTCCCATGGCGGTAATATTGTTTATAGCGGCCCAGTTGAAGGCTTAAAGCAAATTAGCAGCTCACACACGAGCCAGTATTTATTTAAAAATATCGAAGCGCAACAAACTCACATACAACGTAAACAACGCCCAGCAAAAGCATGGCTAACGCTTAAAAATGTTGAGCGTAATAACTTACAAAAACTTAATGTAGAATTTCCGCTTGGGGTTATTACAAGTGTTACAGGGGTATCAGGCTCAGGTAAATCAAGCTTAGTAAGCCAAGCACTTGTTGAATTGGTTTACGATGCACTAGGGCAAAAATCGCAGCCACAAGTACCTACCGATGAAGCCGAGCTACTCGAGCAAGAGATTGATATAACAACCGGCGGGCAAATAACTCACGGCAGTGAACACATAAAGCGCCTGGTAACGGTTGATCAAAAAGCCATTGGCCGCACACCTCGTTCAAACCTTGCAACTTACACGGGCTTATTCGATCACGTACGTAAACTGTTTGCCAATACCAAAGAGGCAAAAGCGCGTAAGTACGATGCCGGTCGTTTTTCGTTTAATGTTAAAAAAGGTCGCTGTGAAAATTGCGAAGGCGTAGGCTTTGTAAGCGTGGAGCTGTTATTTTTGCCTAGCGTGTATTCGCCCTGCCCTGTGTGTAACGCCAAGCGCTACAACCAAAAAACACTCGAAATTACCTATAAAGATAAAACCATTGCCGATGTACTTAATTTAACTGTTGAGTCTGCGCATACCTTTTTTGCCGATGAACCCGCCATTTTACGTGCGCTAAATGCGCTGCTACAAGTGGGCCTTGGCTATTTACGTTTAGGCCAACCTGCTACTGAGCTTTCGGGCGGTGAAGCCCAGCGCATTAAACTTGCCACCGAGTTACAGCGTACACAGCGTGGCGATACGCTTTATATTTTAGATGAGCCAACCACTGGCCTGCACCCTAAAGATGTAGCAATGCTAATGGCGCAGTTAAATGGCTTAGTTGATGCGGGCAACACCGTCATTATGGTTGAGCACGATATGCAAGTAGCCAGTAACAGTGATTGGGTTATTGATATTGGCCCAGGAGCCGGCGACGAAGGCGGGGTAATAGTTGCACAAGGTAAACCTGAAGAGGTTGCGCAATCTACTAAAAGCCGTACTGCGCCGTTTTTGAATAGCGCTGTAAAGTCACGCATACTCAGATTAAAAGGTTAGCAGTTTTGTATGCTCAAAATAAAAAAGAGCCTCGGGCTCTTTTTTAATCCAAAGCTAACCAAACTCCTACTAGCACCATTAAACTCCCCGCAATTCGGTTCATCCACTTGATGTTATTGCCTTTAGTTAAAAATAACCGCAGGCTTTTACCACCTGTTGCGTAAATCATCATACAGATAAACTCTGAGAGCAAAATAATGGCCACCAGCACCGCTAATTGCGGCGCAACACTGTATTGCACGTTAATAAAAGGAGGTAATAAGGAAATCATAAACGCCCATCCCTTTGGATTGGCAATGGCGGTTACAAACCCCTGTGAAAATAATGAATATCGGCTCACGGCTGTTGTGTTATGCGTATCAACCGACATTTTTCCTTTTGCACGCCACATATTAATGCCAATGTAGACTAAATAAGCGCCACCTAGCCATTTTAAAATATCAAATGCACTGGGGTAATTAAGCATAACACTGGCTACACCAAGCACCGCGGCTACCGCAACTGTTGCTACACCGAGTAGTTCACCTATCATCATCCATAAAGTTCGTCGCACGCCAATACTCATGCCTAAGGTCATGGCCAGTGTCATACACATACCGGGTGTAATTGATACAAAAAAGAAGGTAGGAATAAATACCGCAAGTGCAGCTACATCAATCATTTAAAGCTCGCAATAGATTAAAAAATAGTGTTAATTATGAATGAAAGGGTAAAGGAAAAAAGCCAAAGGTGAAAGATAAAACAACTATCAGTAAGGTAGAAATAACGGCTTCGAGGATAGGGTTAAGAGCACCGAGCTTAGCCTGAGGTTCTAAGCCCGATACTCGAAGCTCGAAGCCTATAACTCGGCGCAAAGTGCCGTGAGATTGAGAGGGGATATTCTTAATCTCACGGCATAATACACTATTGAATGGGTTGTTCGTCCATATCAACTGGTTCAACATTATCCTTTAACAAGTACTTATCAAGCCATTGCTCTTGCTCCCACAGTACATGTAATAAGCTTTTACGGGCACGGTAGCCATGAGCTTCGTAAGGAAGCATCACTAAACGCGCTTCTTTACCCAAGCCTTTAAGTGCAGCATACATACGCTCACTTTGCATTGGGAAAGTGCCCGAATTAGGGTCCTCTTGACCGTGGATCATTAACATAGGTTCGTTAATTTTTTCAGCATGGAAAAACGGCGACATGTTTGCGTACACACTTTGTGCTTGCCAAAAATCACGTTCTTCACCCTGAAAACCAAACGGCGTTAATGTGCGGTTATACGCACCACTGCGGGCAATACCTGCCTTAAATAAATCGCTATGTGCTAATAAATTAGCCACCATAAACGCACCATACGAATGCCCTGCAATAGCAATGTTATCTTTATCGGCAATGCCCTTTTCAACCAGTACATCAACCGCTGCTTTAGCGCTAGAAACCAGCTGTTTTCTAAAGTGATCATTTGGCTCACTGCCATCAACGCCTACAATCGGCATTTTAGGATCGTCAAACACCGCAATCCCTTTCGCAAGATAAGGCATAGGGCCCCAGTAACCTATGTAGGTAAATTCGTATTCTGATTCACGCACTTGTGATGCAACTGCTTTATCTTTATATTCAAGTGGATATGCCCACATCAATACTGGTAATGGCCCTTGTGTTTTGTCATACCCTGGTGGTAAATAAAGCGTACCTGAAAGCTCAACACCGTCATCACGGGTATAACGTAGTTGCTCTTTGGTTACGCCTTTAAATGCAGGGTAAGGATGCTCAAACTGAGTAAGCTGTGTTAGCGAGCCTTTATCTAAATCGCGAATAAAAAAGTTTGGCTGCTGCGATTTAGACTCACGAATAGTAATGAATTTTGTGCCTTCATCATCTAACAATGCACGCACACGCTCGTAATAAGGCGCTGCTGATTGCCATAAACGTTTGGTGCTATTCGTTTTAACATCGTACTGATCTAAAAAAGGAATGTTTCCTTGCTCAGATGCGCCATCGCCACGTAAGTAGATGTAACGTCCGCCAACAACTTTTATTACGCTAACACCTAAATCGTTACGCTCGTAAATTGCACTCCCTGGATCTTTATAGGCATCGTTATAACTGCGCTCTGAAAATAACACGCGGTTACTATCGGCATTACGTGGTTGAATTACATAAGTGCGCACTTGTCGGTCACTAAAACGCCAATCACTTAGCATGGCAATGTTGTCATCGCCCCATTGTATACCCGCAAAACGACGCTCTACTTTGGCAAATAATTTAGGGTCGCGTTTAAATGGCGCTCGTAAACTGTAAAGGTAGTCATGATATTCAACCTCAGTTTTCATATCACCGCCATCTTGTGCCTCGGCCCATATGACTTCAGCACCTTGATCTGCTCGCCATTCAAAATCACGACGACCGGTGCGTACACTGTCGTAGCCTTGTGGAATGTTGTCGGCAAGGGGTTGCTTTGCCAGCTCTACTAATGCATAGCCACGCATTCCCCATATTTGCCATGTAGTTGCAAAACGACTGTAAGGGACTTGATACGAAAATGGCTCGTCGATGGTCGCGACTAAAATATTGGTTGAGTCAGGCGAAATTGAAAACGATTTAAATAAACCGGCACGGCCAATCGGCTGTGCTTTACCATCAAGCGTGATATACGCTAATTGACCTTGACCATAAAATTTAAATTGTGCTTCATCAAACGGGCTGGTCAATAAGTTTTGATAAGTCCTTGCTGGGGCTTTTTCGCCAGTACTTTGTTGAATAACCGGCACTGTGCTTTGAGTATCATTAGTTAATCTTGGTTTGTCTAAGTTTACCGCTAAATTAGCCACAATCGCCGTGCTATCGGGTAACCACTGATAAGGTGTAGCGGTTAATACTGAATTAAGTGCAAGCTCACTTAACTGCTTAGCTTGTTTGGTTTTAACGTTATAAATCCAAAGCCGTGCGTTATCCGGTTGTTCAACAATAAACGCTAAATGTTCGCTATTTGCTGACCAACGCGGCGAGCGAATAATCCCCTGAGGCAAATTATTAACGTTTATTACTGTTCCACTTTGAACATGCTTAAGCTCTAACGCGCTGTACTTTGCACTTACCCGTGAGCGTGAAAAGTTAGCAGGATTAAGCTTAATTCCCGCAAGCTTAAATTCTTCTTTGGCCAGCTCATCAAGCGACACAACACGCTTGCGTTCAAACAGAGCAAGCCATTGACCATCATTTGATAAAGAGCTAGTTGGTGCTAACTTAGCATCGACTAATGCCGCAAGCGCCGGTGAAGGGGTTTGATATCCTTGCTCTGCATAACTTGCAGGCAATAAAACAATGCAGCCTACCAAGGCAATAAATAGCCTAAAAGCATTCATGTTTTCATCCTTTTTTATTGTTAAATATTACCCGCTATATAAACACGTTTTACCTTGTTCATAAAGTGTTAAGCAAGGATAAAATCAGCTAAATGATGCTTAAGTAAGGCGAATAAGTTAAACTACGCGACTATTTACTTATCGTTACTGTGTTGTCGTTATGTGCTTTGGCTTAATAAAACGCAGCGTATTTACACTGCTGAAAAAGCACGCAAATAAACTAGGGTCTATTGACCTTTGCGGATTATAATTTGTTCAAACTAGGGGCGGTTTAATCGCGGCGCGAGGTTTGTAACCTAGTGGGTTAAGTAAAAATCGAGCAACAAAGAGTAAATCGCCCCTAGGCAGAACCCTTCGGGCAGCGCCTGTTTGGTATTGATGCTGCGTTATCGCCTATTTGTGGGGAACAACCACACCACATAGGCTCTGCCTTGCCTAAATACCAAACAGACTGCTGCAAATTTAACCTTGAAAGGTCAACAGACCCTAATAATAAGAGATCTAGCCAATGAAAAAAGTGCTGGTAATTGGCTATGTATGGCCAGAGCCCAATTCGTCTGCTGCGGGTACGCACATGATGTCGTTACTTAATGCGTTTAAATCGCAAAACTGGGATGTTGAATTTACTACGCCTGCACAACCAACCGAGCACATGGTAAATCTGAACGATTACGGCATAACCAGTCAAAGCATCGCACTTAACTGCGATAGTTTTGATGATTACGTTAAAGCCTACAACCCAGATATTGTTATGTTCGACCGTTTTATGATGGAAGAACAATTTGGCTGGCGCGTAGATAAGCATTGCCCAAATGCACTTAAAATTTTAGACACCGAAGATTTACAATGCCTGCGCAATGCCCGCCATGAAGCCCATAAAGGCGAGCGTGAATTCAACCATAGCGATTTACTATCAGACATAGCTAAACGTGAAATAGCCGCTATTTTACGCTGTGACTTAAGCTTAATTATCTCAAGCTATGAGATGGAACTACTCAATGAAGTGTTTAAAGTTGAGCCTAGTGTGTTACATCATTTACCATTTATGGTTGATTTAAGCGCCTTACCTGAGCAAACTAAATCGTATGAGCAGCGCCAACACTTTATGACTATTGGTAATTTTAGGCATGCCCCAAACTGGGATGCGGTACTGTATTTACAAAAAATTTGGCCGCTTATCCGCAAACAACTACCACAGGCAGAGCTGCACATTTATGGCTCATACCCACCACCTAAAGCCACCGCACTCAATAACCCTAAAACCGGTTTTTTAATTAAAGGCTGGGCAGATGATGCTTATGAAGTAATGCAAAGCGCGCGCATTTGTTTAGCCCCGCTTCGTTTTGGTGCTGGCATAAAAGGCAAACTTTTAGAGGCCATGATCATGCAAACCCCAAGCGTCACCACGCCAATAGGTAGCGAAGGTATGCATAGCCATTTACCATGGCCTGGGGCTATCACTCAAAATGCAGAAGAATTTGCAAACGCTGCTGTCTCAATTTATACCAATCAGGCTGAGTTTATAGCTGCACAAAAAGCTGGTAATGAGTTACTTCATACACTTTATGATAAAGCGCAGTTGAGCCACAATTTAATCGAAAAAATTCAATTAGTAAGCCAAAATTTATTGGCGCATAGAATGAAAAATTTCACCGGTCAAATGCTAAAACATCACACCATGCGCAGCACACAATACATGTCGCAATGGATAGCAGAAAAAAATAAAAAATAACGGTGAGAAATGACTAGACAGACGGCGATTTGTGTTTAAAATCGCCGCAAATAAACTTGGGCAATTTTAGCATTATTGCCTATATTTTTAGCTTAGTTATTTAATAGTTGGTTCAAAACAAATTTGAAAACCGCAACGTTTACAGAAAAACGCAAATTTATCGTTAAATTGGGCAAAATGCTTCATAAGTACGGTACACCGGCATATCGCCTAGAAGCCCATTTAATGGAAGTGGCGACTTACCTCGGTCTTAAATCATCGTTTGTCATGTCGCCAACATCGGTTACCTTTGTTATTTGGACTGATGGCCACGAAGATGAATACACCCATGTTGCTCGCGTAGACCCTGGCGATCATGACTTAGGCTCACTTGCAGATACCGATGATCTCGTTAATAAAATGCTTAATGGTGAATTAACGTTGCAAGAAGTTGATCAGCAACTTGATATCATTTTTGATGCCCCAAACCCTTACAATAGAGTGATTACAGGTATTGCCTTTGCTACCTCTGGCGGCGCATTTGCAATGCTTATGGGCACCAGTTGGAATGACGTGCTGTGGTCTGGTTTATTAACCTTTGTTGTTTATTTATTTGTGCTGTGGTCGGCACGTTCCAAGCGCGTTGCCCACATGTTAGAACCCTTAGTGGCCATTGTTTCAGCGGTACTGGCGTGTGCCATTAGCGTTCATTTAGATGCGCATATTAATATTCGTTTAATTGTTCTGTCGGCCATTATTGTGTTTATTCCAGGCCTAGCACTGGCACTTGGTTTAGCTGAACTCGCAGCGCGGCATTTAGTATCTGGCACAGCACGCGTTATGGACTCGTTTATGTTGCTGTTTAAACTTTATTTTGGTGCATTTATTGGTATTGCTATTGGCTTTGCTATTTTTGGCCAAGCTGATTTTGTACAGCCAGAGCCACTGCCTAAATGGACAGCTTGGTTAGCTATATTTTTACTATGTAGCAGCTTAATTGTGATATTTAGAACTAAGTTTAAACATGCTGCTTGGTCTATTGCTTCAGGATTTATAGCCTACGGCACCAGTATTGGCTCCGCCATGTATTTAGATTACACGCTAGGTACGTTTGTTGGCGCATTTTCTGTCGGTGTATTTAGTAACTTATTTAATCGAGTTGCTAATGCCCCTGCTTCCATTGTAGCTATGCAAGGCTTAATTGTGTTAGTGCCGGGGAGCAAAACGTACATAGGTTTAAACTCACTCATTGAAGGCCAAGACTTTGTTTACGCTGAGCATATTGGACAGCAAACGTTTTTAATATTTATGTCGCTCGTGGCAGGACTTATTTTTGCAAACGTGGCGCTCCCTCCTAAAAAGAGTCTATAAATGTATGCGCGGTATTGCACAAGAATCACTTCACTTAACGTCCTCTTTTGAGGATTAATCGCATTTTTTAGTATATTGGTTACACATTGTTATAATGAGGTAAATCTTATAAAGCAAAGGAAATAACAATGCTAAAAACTAGCTTAGCGCTGGCAATTGGGCTTTCAAGCTCAGTTGCATTTGCGCAATCGGCCATCACTGTTGAAGACATTCCAAAAATTAAATCTGTGATCCAAACCAGTGTTAGCCCAGATGGCGACAACGTTGCGTTTACACGATCGTTACCGCGTACATTATATGTTGATGAGAACGGCAGTAATTACAGTGAACTTTATGTTGTTGATGATAAAGGCGTTGAACGTCCTTTTATTACCGGCTCGGTTAACATTAAAAGCATAGAATGGTCAAACGACAGTAAAACAATTTACTTTTTAGCGAAATTAAAAGACGATAAATTTACCTCGCTTTACCAAATACCTGTTGATGGCGGCCAAGCACAACCTGTTCTTGCTTTAAAAGACACATCAATTTCAAGCTACAAATTAAGCCCAGACAACAAACAGGTGGCTATTTTAGCGATGCCTGCAGCAGACAAGTCAGAAAAAGAACTTAAAAAACTTGGCTTTAAAGCTGAAGTATATGAAATGGGCTTAAATAACAAGCAGCTTTTTATTGTTGACTTAGCTAAAGCGGATAAACCACTTACCCCCACCGCACTCAACGTTGATAATTACGTGAGTGATGTTAACTGGGCTGCTAATGGTGAAAAGCTACTGGTTAAAACTCAACCTACCGCATTGATTGATGATAAATACACAAAATCTATGTGGCATTTGTTTGATATTGCTAGCAATAAAGTAACCTTATCGTTTAAAACTGAAGGCAAGCTAGGTGATGCAGAACTGTCGCATGATGGTAAATACATTGCTATTTTAGGTGCAGAAGATAAGCACGACCCTGCAACAGGCCGCTTATTTATTGCTGACACTAAAACCGCTGAAATCACTGAATGGTTACCTGACTTTATGGGGCACGTTGTTGATTTTGAATGGTCGCATAAGCGTAATACACTTAACTTTATTGCCAATGTAGGCACGCAAAGTTTTGTAGCGAGCATTAAAACGGGCTCTAATAAATACAAAAAATTAGTCAAAGAAGGTGAATTTATTGCCTCACAATTGAGTGTTTCAGATTCAGATAAAACACTCGCACTTCGTGGTAATACCGCAAAACACCCTAACGAAGTGTTTATTGTGCGCAGCAATAAAGCAACACGTTTAACCGATTCAAATAGCTGGTTAAATGATAAACGCTTTGCCAAGCAAGAAACCATTACCCTTAAAGCACGCGACGGCGTTGAGCTTGATGGTGTGCTTGTTTACCCATTAAATTATGAAAAAGGCACACGCTACCCACTGATTATGTCGGTACACGGTGGCCCTGAAAGCCATGATAAAGACGGCTGGGTAACTAACTACTCGCGACCAGGTCAAATGGGTGCAGCACGTGGCTATGCGGTGTTTTATCCTAACTACCGTGGCTCTACAGGAAAAGGGGTAGATTACTCAAAATTAGGCCAAAACGATTACGCAGGTAAAGAGTTTGACGATTTAGTTGATTTTAAAAATCACCTTGTTGATATGGGTTTAGTAGACACTAAACGTGTTGGTATTACTGGGGGATCTTACGGTGGTTATGCATCGGCGTGGGGCGCAACAAAACTAACCGAACACTTTGCTGCAAGCGTTATGTTTGTGGGTGTCACTAACCAACTGTCTAAATTTGGTACTACTGATATTTCTAACGAAATGAACCTAGTTCATGCGCGTTCATACCCATGGGATAAATGGCAGTGGTACTTAGAGCGCAGCCCTATTTACTGGGCAGGCCAATCTGAAACACCTCTGCTTATTATGCATGGTAAAGACGACCCTCGCGTTCACCCTGCACAATCTATGGAGCTTTACCGCTACATGAAAGTGCAAGGTAAGGATGTACGTCTTGTTTATTACCCAGGTGAAGGTCATGGTAACCGTAAAGTGGCAGCGCAATACGACTACAGCTTGCGTTTAATGCGCTGGATGGACAACTATTTAATGGAAGGCAAAAAAGAGATGCCAGCGTTTGAAATTGACCATGCTGCTAAGTTAAAAGAAGTCAAAGACGCAAATAAATAAGCACTTATAAACGCGTTTAATTTTAAAAGGCCAACATAAAAATGTTGGCCTTTTTTATAGGTCTAAATTGGCGAGCACGCATCCTTAGTGACATAGCACAGCTTATGTTAAACTCTTGGCAATTATTTTGTTAACTGCTAATTTTACTGCCATGTCAAACCCTGCTAGCTGCTTTACCGTTTTTGATGAAAACGTCGATTCCCTTGCTCTGCCTGAGCAGTTTACATTTCCATTTTATTATAAACCGCACCCTTTGGCCGTTGTCGCTGCACAGCAATTACAACAGCAATTAAAAAAGCTAGATAAGGCTATTTTAGATACGGATGATATTGATGCGGGTAAAATGTTTGGTGTGCTAGTCGTTCAAAATCAGGCGCAACAACTGGGGTTTATTAGCGCCTATTCGGGGCAAATAGCGGGCATAGATGAGCAACTGAATTTTGCACCTAATGTGGCACTTAAACACATAGACGATGCTGTATTTAGTCAGCAAAGCCAAATCATTAACGCCATTAATGCGCAAATTACGGCATTAGAAAACAGTGAAGATTATCAAGCCATTGAGCAGCAATTAGCTACAGCACGTAAAAATTATGAACAGCAACTTGTAGCCAAACAACAAGCCATGCAAGTGACCCGCAAACAGCGAAAAGAGCAACGCCAAACTGGCCAAGAGCAACTCAATGCCGATGACTTTGAACAACTTAAAACAACCTTAGCTGGGCAGAGTATTGTTGAGAAAAAACAACTGCAGGCATTAAAGCAAGACTGGCAAACGCAAATTACAGCGCTTGAGCAAACCCAAGCAGCTATGCTGGGTGAAATTAACGGATTAAAAAAGCGCCGCAAAACACTCTCAAAAAACCTACAAAAGAAATTATTTGCTCAATACCAATTTTTAAATGCACACGGTGAAGTGACCGATCTGAATGCTATTTTTGCCAAACTTCCTGAGCACACTCCACCTTCGGGAGCGGGGGATTGCGCCGCCCCTAAATTATTACAATATGCATACAAGCACCATTTAAAACCAGTGGCTATGGCCGAATTTTGGTGGGGTGCACCGCCTAAATCAGCAATTAGGCATCACTTACATTATTACCCATCGTGTTATAGCAAATGCCAACCCATTTTAGGTCATATGCTAAAAGGCTTAAATGTTGAAGAAAATCCATTACTAACAAACCCTGCAAAAGGAAAAGACTTAACTATTGTTTATCAAGACGATGATTTACTGGTAATAAACAAACCCGCGGAGTTTTTATCGGTGCCAGGGATTAATATTGATGATTCAGTGTACATGCGTATAAAAACTCAGTTCCCCGCGGCTTCTGGCCCACTTATTGTGCATCGGTTAGATATGTCGACCTCAGGGCTGTTAATTATTGCGCTTAATAAGCGCGCGCATAAAGCGCTGCAAAAACAGTTTATTGAACGCACAATTGAAAAGCGTTACGTTGCTTTAGTGGCGGGCAATATTACTGAGAATAGCGGAGTGATTAATTTACCTCTTGTGCTCGACTTTGATGATAAACCACGCCAAATGGTGTGTTATAAAACCGGTAAACCGTCGTTAACAACATGGCATGTACTGGAGCGCAAAAACAACACCACCCGACTGCAGTTATACCCTAAAACAGGGCGTACACATCAGTTACGGGTACATTGCGCTCATCAATTAGGTTTAAATACCCCGATAGTTGGCGATACTCATTATGGTGAAGAGGCAGAGCGCTTACATTTACATGCCGAGTATTTAGCCTTCACCCACCCTATTTCTCATCAACGTTTAGAATTTGAAGTAGCCGCTGATTTTTAAATCAGCGATACTAAAACTCCCCTCTGTTTTAAAAAGCCTTGCCATTTTTTTATATTGCAAAGTCGGTAACCTTTACCGTTGCAATATAGAAAAATTTACCTGCATTATGCAAAGCCTCTACTTATAAATAATAAATAGCTATATATTTCAATACATTAAAAGTTGGCATTAGCTTTGCTTTTATAAAAATAAGTATTTATTACAGTCCACTTTATTTGATTAAAAGCGCCAATAAGCGCTTTTGATGACACACAGTAAATGGGTAACTAACCGTTTACTGCGTACAACAGAACTTCCTACACTCCCTGTGTACTTTATTGGTTATAGGCTAACGCTTATAACCATTTTTTTTGCCTTTATTATTTAATCGTAAATTTTACGTCTTGATCGCGTAATAAATAAAGCGCAAAACACGCAGCCCACATAGGCCACGCCGCAAAAAACAGTAAATTATTAAAGCCATCAATGTATTGATTATATGAAGAAAGCGTAGATAAACCATGCATTATAAAAATAGCACCGTAAGTAATACGTTTTTTAATACCGACCAAAAATGCTATTACTAGCAATAATTGCAGTGCACCTAAAATATAAGCAATAGTATCGGTAGAGCCACTGATCCCATAAAAATGTTCAAAAATACGGGCGCTATGCCCCGGATTTACAAATTTATCTAGCGTCCACATTACCATCACTATAAACACCCCACACCGAAGCGATAATAAAGACCACTGCAAACGATTTTGTACATCAGTATTCATTGAACCTGTCATAAAATTTCCTTAAAAAAGATATAAATAAACTAATAAGCAATAAAGACCGTACAAACTCCCTTTTATTTCATAATAATTGTAAATAGCTGTTAAGCTTGTTTAATAAATCGATTAACAAAGCAGCTATTTTTAATAAATAACAATATTGTTAAATTGCTGAAAGTTATTTTTAAGCCTTTCGGTCTTTTATAACCATCAACATACAATTACAGAGAGAAAACGTTTGAAATATTCATCCTTGGCCGTATCTATAGCCGCTTTATTAAATACACCCGCTATTGCTTTTGCTACAACAAAGCCTGTAACAGAAAATGCCATAGAGCGTATTGAAGTAGCGGGCCAAAGTTTAAATTCTCAAGGACTTTCTGTTAAAGATGCAACCATAAATGGCCCCTTTGGCGATAATTTAGCACTGCAAGATATAGCACGTTCAGTCACGCCTATTTCAAAAGAGCTAATAGAACAACTTAACATTACCACCTTGCAAGATGTACTTGCTGTGAGCCCTAATACGTATGCCGCCAGTGGCTTTGGTGCACCAAGCTTACCCACTATTCGTGGCCAATTAGGTGAGCTTTTTCAAGATGGAACTCGTCGCCAAGCAGGTAATAACGGCTTTGGTGTGCCGTTATCATTTAACGCGGTAGAACAAATAGATGTAGTTAAAGGCGCTCCTCCAGTATTGTTTGGTTCAAGCCAGCGCAATGGTGGTTTTGTAAATTTACACTCTAAGCAAGCCTCCACTGAAGAACACAAAGGTAAAGCGAAGCTCTCTGCGGGTCGTTGGGATCAATACACCGCTCAGCTTGATTACACCGCACCGATTGTAAAAGACAAAATTGGTTTTCGTGTGAGTTATGAACACCTTGATCATGGAAGCTACTACGATTACTCAGGGACTAAAAGTGACTGTCTTTTTGCAGCACTGCGAGTATTGCCTGATGATAAAAGCAGCTGGGATATTAACTTTGAGCTATATCAGGTTGAGTTTACCGACAACGCCGGTATTAACCGCCCTACTCAAGCACTCATCGACCATGGTCTTTACATTACCGGCCAAGGCGTTCAAGCAAACGGCAGCACAGTACCCGCAGCGGGTTCAATTGTATCTCCTACAGGGTTAGTTAACATTGATCGCAGCACCGTACTTACCGACCCTGATAACCAAAACGAAGCCACTACTTACCTACTACACAGTATTTATAAGCGCGAGCTTTCAGATAAAGCGTCGCTTAAAAATATTAGTTATTTTCAGCACTTAAAACGTGATGAAGTGGCTCAAAACAGTTTTGTTGAAATTATAGATGGTGCCGATACCGCACAAAACCGCACTGAACTAACGTATCAATGGAATAATGAACAGCAGACTATCTTAGCCTTTGATGTGCGCTACAACAAAGTACTTGGATACAGCCAATTTACCACCGAGGCCGACACGCCAATTGATTTAACGGGTCCACTTTCAAACCGTCGTATTCCATTAACCGATGCGCAAAAAGCACGCTTAGTTGAGCTGCGCCCCGGTGTATTTGTATCTCCAGGTGGTCAATACGATATAAACGGTGATGGCAGTGGTGATTTTAACTTATCAGACACCACCGACTCGCGTTCTTGGCAAACTGGCTTTGCTATACAACAAGACTCACAGTGGACAAATAAACTGCGTACCAGTGTGGGTTACCGCCTTGATTATTATGATGTAGAAGCACACGATCCCATAGCGCCACAAGGACAAACAGCAGCCAGTGATAGCATTAACGACACGCTGCAATCTGGCCAAATCAGTTTTAATTACAAGCTCAATACTGATTTTACAAGTTACGGCGCAGCAAGTTACAACGAAGCGACTTCAAATAGTATGGCCGGTGGTAACACCTTAGGTGGTGACAACACGATTAGTGCGCAAAACTTTGCAACCGAAAACACGCTGGTAGAATTTGGCTTAAAATATGCGCCTACCAACAGCGATTGGTATGCTGATGGCGCCCTATTTAGCCAGCGCCGTAGTTTACGCAACCGCGATGGCAGCAATACCGGTATTCGTACCTCAGGTTTTGAAGGCCAAGTATTTTACGACGCTTACCCATATTGGTTAAGTGCAGGTTATAGCTATATTGACGCACGCTACGATAACTCTGCGAATAGCCAAGACTCGGCGCAAATTGCTGATGCGTTTGATAACTCACGCCCAGATATTATTGCCGGTAATGGTATAGGCGCGCCAAGTTATACAGCGTTTGCCCCTTCAAATAGCCAAGTACAAGGTATTCCTGAGCAATCGTTAAGCGTTAATGGTAGTTATTCAATTAATGAGAAATGGCAGGCAGGTTTTTCAGCTTTATATACAAAGAGTTACCCGCTAGATTTTTTACAAACAGTGAAAATTCGTGACCAATACACGTTAAACGTCAATACCAGCTACGCGTTTACGCCTAGCACTAAGTTGCGATTAGATGTGAACAACGTCACAAATCAAGATAACTGGCGTCCAGTGTTTGAAGGCGGCTATTTTGGCGCAACATTAGCATTCCCTGAATTACCAATAAACGCCAAGCTTACCCTAACGCATAACTTTTAAGCCCAAGAGATAATATGATTAAAAAACTATTGTTATTATTGATTGCAGCAGCCGGTATTGGCATGTTCTTTCATTTTAATTTGCACCAGTTACTTACACTCGAAGGCTTAAAAGGGTCGATGGATCAGTTTAACCAATACAAAGCGCAATCGCCGTTGTTAGTTATTGGCGGGTTCTTTTTACTCTATGTGGTAGTAACGGCTCTCTCTTTACCCGGCGCAGCTATTTTAACATTGGCCGCAGGCGCATTATTTGGCTTAGTAGAAGGCTTACTGGTGGCGTCGTTTGCCTCAACGATTGGTGCTACCCTTGCCTTTTTAGTGTCACGCTATTTATTACGCGACACCATTAAAAAACGGTTTCCTGAGCGTTTAGCTGCTATAGATAAAGGCGTAGATAAAGAAGGCGCTTTTTACCTTTTTACTTTGCGTTTAGTACCGGTATTTCCGTTCTTTTTAATTAACCTATTAATGGGCTTAACCGCTATTAAGTCGTGGACTTTTTATTGGGTGAGCCAAATTGGTATGTTGGCAGGCACCTTTGTTTTTGTGAATGCCGGTACTCAACTTGCACAAATTGAGCGTTTATCGGGCATTTTGTCACTAGATTTAATTCTGTCATTTGCTCTATTAGGTGTATTCCCACTGATTGCGAAAGCGATTTTAAATGTATTTAAAAAACAACGGGTTTATAAAAACTACACTAAGCCCAAAAAATTCGACCGTAACATGATTGTTATTGGCGCGGGTGCAGGCGGCTTAGTTACCAGCTATATTGCCGCCGCAGTAAAAGCCAAAGTCACCTTAATTGAAGCCGGCGAAATGGGTGGTGACTGCTTAAACACTGGCTGTGTGCCTAGTAAAGCGATTATTAAAAGTGCAAAAATAGCACAGCAAATGCGCCATGGCGAAAACTATGGCCTTGAAAACACTACACCGCAGTTTTCCTTTAAAAAAGTAATGGCACGTGTACATCAAGTCATTGCTGATATAGCCCCGCACGACAGCATAGAGCGCTACACAAATTTAGGTGTGGAGGTTTTAAAAGGCTATGGAAAATTGATTGACCCGTGGACAGTGGAAATTAAACTTAACGATGGCAGCACGCAAACTCTTACCGCTCGCACACTTGTTATTGCCACCGGTGCACGCCCGTTTATACCGCCACTGCCAGGTATTGAAGAAACCGGTTACGTTACCAGCGATACTTTATGGAGCAAATTTGCCGAGCTCGACGAAGCGCCCAAAAAACTGGTTGTTTTAGGTGGGGGCCCGATTGGTTGTGAGCTTGCACAAAGCTTTGCTCGTTTAGGCTCAAGTGTGACGCAAGTTGAAATGACTCAGCGCGTTATGATCAAAGAAGATGTTGAAGTGTCAGCTTTTGCACACCAATCATTGGCCGATAGTGGCGTTAATATTTTAACCTCACACCAAGCGCTGCGCTGTGAAGCACGCGAGGGTAAAAAGTACCTCGTGGTGAAGCACAACGACACCGAAATTGATATTGAATATGATGAGCTACTGTGTGCCGTTGGCCGAAGCGCACGCCTCAAAGGCTATGGCCTTGAAGAGCTTGGTATAGAAACTAATCGAACCATAGTAACTAACGACTACTTAGAAACACTCTACCCTAATATTTTTGCCGCAGGCGATATTGTAGGCCCGTACCAGTTTACTCACGTTGCGGCTCATCAGGGGTGGTACGCGGCGGTTAATGGCTTATTTGGCCACTTTAAAAAGTTTAAAGTAGATTACCGTGTTATTCCATGGACCACCTTCATTGATCCAGAAGTCGCGCGCGTAGGCCTAAACGAGCAAGAAGCGATTGATAAAGGCATAGACTATGAAATCACCCGCTTTGAGTTTGAAGAGTTAGACCGCGCCATTACTGAGAGCGCCAATAATGGCTTTATTAAGGTGATCACCCCTAAAGGAAAAGACAAAATACTCGGAGTTACTGTGGTTTCTGAGCATGCAGGCGATTTAATTGCTGAATTTGTTTTAGCCATGAAACACGGCCTTGGCCTTAATAAAATTCTAGGCACAATTCACAGCTACCCAACATGGGCAGAAGGCAACAAATATGCCGCTGGTGAATGGAAACGTAACCATGCTCCACAAACTGTTTTAAACATGCTTGAAAAATACCATGCATGGCGCCGAGGTTAAGCCTTTGTATACGTTATTGAAGTTTTTAGTTTTAAGTGCACTACTGGTCACGGCGTTTAAAAGTAGTGCACAAAACCTGCACGATAGTTGGAACACGCTATTAACTAAACATGTTGTCGCTATTAATCATGGGCACAGCACTGAGGTTGATTACGCTGCAATTAAACACGAGCATACCCAATTAAAAGCATATTTAAATACGTTAACAGCCATCACACCAGGTGAATTTAACACGTGGGGTAAAAACAAACAGTTGGCGTTTTTAATTAATGCCTATAATGCCTTTACCGTTGAACTAATATTAACGCAGTACCCTAATATTGAATCACTCAAAGAGTTAGGTAGCTTTTTTAGTTCACCGTGGAGCAAAGAGTTTATTTCGCTGCTAGGTAAAACACGCAGCCTTGATGATATAGAGCATGAGTTAATTCGTGGTAGTGGTAAATACAACGACCCGCGTATTCACTTTGCAGTAAACTGCGCCAGTATTGGTTGCCCTGCACTTCGTGAAGAAGCCTACTCGGCCGATAAACTAGAAGAGCAATTACACCAGCAAACTGTTCGTTTTTTGTCAGACAACACCCGCAACATGGCAACAGGCAATACTTTAAATGTATCGTCTATTTTTAAATGGTACGGCGGTGATTTTGAACAAGGCTTTAAAGGAGCAAACACATTACACCCGTTTTTAGCACAATACGCTGATGCATTAAAACTGCTACCCGCTCAACAAAAAGCGCTGCAAAATAATGACATGAAAATTAAATTTTTAGATTACAACTGGAATTTAAATGCACGTCGTTAAGCCAATACAAATACTCAGCCGATATTGTTTTTTGAGTATTGCTTTGTGCATTGTTTTAATTGTTAACTTTAAAGCCCTTGCAACCTCTTTTTCTGATACTCGCTGGCAAACTATCCAAAGCCAAGGTAAAAACCAACCCGTTTATTTTTATGCATGGGGCGGCGATCCGCAAATAAATGCCTACATTCAATGGGTGGCTGAGCAGGTCAAAGCGCAATATGATATTGAATTAGTGCATGTAAAATTAAGCGATACCAGCGAAGCAGTAAGCCGGGTATTAGCAGAAAAATCAGCCAATAATCACGCTCAAGGCAGTGTCGATTTAATTTGGATCAATGGCGCTAACTTTGCCGCTATGAGTAAGCATGACTTGCTGCTTAAAGACTGGGCCCAGACGCTGCAAAATTTTGCATTAACCGATCCTAATAATAACCCCGCGGTAAACTTTGATTTTGGTTTGCCTACAAACGGGATGGAAGCGCCTTGGGGGCAAGCGTCGCTCACTTTTTATTACGACAGCCTAGCAATAGATGGCAGCACAACGAATCAATTACCCACCACCCTACACCAGTTATTAACTTGGAGCGCGCAAAATCCTGGGCGTTTTAGTTACCCAAAGCCACCTGATTTTTTAGGCATGAGCTTTTTAAAATATGCCTTAGTGGTACTACATAATAACAGCGATGATGAATTAAAAGCACAGCTAAACCAGCCAGCTACAGATAAAAACACCACTGAGGTGCTCAACCCTTTGTGGGTATTTTTAAATAAATTACACCCTACGCTTTGGCGCAGCAGCAAACATTTTATGCAAAGTGGCGCACAAATGCGCCGTTTAATTGACGATACTGAGCTTAGTATCGGGTTTACCTTTTCAGCGCCAGAAGTGCCCGCTGCAGTACAACGCTTTGATTTACCCACCAGCACCCGCAGTTATGCTATGCATGATGGCAGCTTAAGTAACACCCATTTTGTAGCAATACCGTATAATGCAAGCCATGCACAAGGCGCACAGTTAGTCGCTAATTTTTTATTAAGCCCTCAAGCGCAAGCTCATAAACAAAAGCCCACTATTTGGGGCGATAAAACAGTGTTGATCCAATCAATGCTAAATACCCAGCAACAAGCCTTATTTAAAACCACACAACCGCACCCAAGTGCGCTGCCTTTTAATAGCATAAAACGCACACTCAGTGAGCCTCACCCAAGTTGGGTTAATGCCATAATGCAAGGTTGGCAAACGCGCTATGGGGTTAGCCAATGAATAAAGTACCCGCTTCAAATAGCCTATTTACCTTTTTGGTCAAACTAAGTCCTTACTGTTTGGTTGCATTGCTTACTTTACCCGTTTTAGGGGGGGTAATCGGCGTGCTTTTACCTGCCTTTGGTTGGGCGCCAGCACTCAATGAAACAAATATTGGCTTAGCAGGATTTAACGCATTATGGCAAACGCCTGGATTGACACACATGGTAGAGCTGAGCATACGAACAGGGCTTATTAGTACCTTAATCGCGTTTATGCTGATGATCATTATGCTTGGCGCGTTTTTTAATAGTGTGTGGCTTAAACGCATTGAATATATTTTAAGTCCAATATTGGTTATTCCGCATGCCGCTGCGGCGATTGCGGTGAGTTTTTTAATTGCGCCATCGGGGTTATTTACTCGTTTAGTTTCTCCATGGTTAACTGGCTGGCAATTAGCGCCAGAAGGCGCGTTACCTTACGACGCTTTTGGCTGGAGCATTATTATTGGGCTTGTGCTTAAAGAGTTACCTTTTTTACTACTGATTGCATTGGGTGTTTTGGCGCAACCCGAGCTTGGTAAAAAGCTACGCAAGCAGCATCAAATTGCGGTTAATTTAGGTTATTACCCTATGGTGGCGTTTTTTAAAGTGGTGCTACCCAGTTTATACCCACTGTTACGTTTACCTATTTTTGCAGTACTTGCTTATGCCAGCGCCAGCGTTGAAATGCCACTCATTCTTGGCCCAAATACTCCTCCCACTTTAGCCGTTGCTATAATGCACTGGTTTAACGATGTAGATTTAAACCTGCGAATAAAAGCCTCGGCGGGTGCCCTGTTACAATTAGCGGTCACTGTTGGACTACTCTTAACGTGGCTATTGCTTGAAAAAATCATTGCTCTAGTTTTTAAGCAATCACTTATTAATGGCCGCCGCCAGTATGCACATCAATTGATCTGCACATTTACTCATGTTTTCACGAGTCTAATTTTAATTTTTATTGTTGCTGCGCTAATTGGATTAGTGATATGGTCAATAGCGGGCTATTGGCGTTTTCCGGATACCGTGCCCTCAAGCGTGGTATTTCTGCATTTTCAACATGCATTTACACAAATACATACTCCCTTGTTTAATACCTTAATAATAGGGGTAATAAGTACGCTGTTTGCTATCACTATGGTATTGCTGTGCTTAGAAGCCGAGCAGTTAAACGCGAAACCCATGTCGAAATGGACACAGTTAATTATTTATCTTCCTTTATTAGTGCCCAGTATTGCGTTTTTATTTGGTATTGTGTGGTTACAACAACTGCTCAATAGCCAGCATGCCTTTTTTAATGTGATATTTGTGCACGTTTTATTTGTTTTACCGTATGTTTTTTTATCTATTGCCGATAGTTACAGGCGTTTAGACCCTCGATTAGCGCGCGTTGCCGCAAGCTTGGGGGCAAGTCCCTGCAAGGTGTTTTTACAGGTTAAATTGCCACAACTATTCGCCCCTATTTTAATCGCGATAGCGCTTGGGCTGGCGATTAGTTTTGGCCAGTATTTATCTACACTTTTAGCCAGTGGCGGGCGTATAAGTACCATTACCACCGAAGCCGTAACCCTTGCTAATGGCGCAAGCAGACGCACCAGTGCAGTTTACGCCATTTTACAAATGGCATTACCGCTAATTGGTTTTGGTGTGGCATGGGTGTTACCTAAATATTTTTTTAAAGCGCGCGCTTAACTATAAAACCATTAAGGCTATTTAATGCAGTCATCATTACACATCAAAGATTGTCAGCTTTACCGTCAAGGCGAGCTGTTACTAAGCTTAAACGAGCAAGTAAATGGCGGCGAAATACTCACCATCATGGGGCCATCGGGCAGTGGCAAGTCAAGCTTATTAAATTGGCTTACAGGCTGTTTGCCCAAAGACTTTAAGGCACAAGGCGAAGTATGGCTAAATGAGCAAAATATAGATAACACCCCCCCGCATTTACGCCATATTGGGGTGCTCTACCAAGACGCTTTATTGTTTTCGCATTTAACAGTGGCAGGAAATATTGCCTTTGCTATGCCCAAAGGCAATAAAAAGCAGCGTCTTGAAAAAATAGACCACGCCCTAGAACAAGTTGGCTTAAAAGGATTGGCAGCCCGTCATCCCGACAGCCTATCTGGTGGGCAGCAAGCGCGTGTTGCACTGCTACGCATGTTGCTCAGCGAACCAAAAGCTATTTTACTCGACGAGCCTTTTAGTAAACTCGACACCCAATTGCGTGTTGATACCCGCGAACTGGTGTTTAGTCAAATACGCGAGCATAAATTGCCTGCCATTATGGTTACACACGACCACAGTGACGCCGTGGCAACAGCTGGCAAAGTGATTACTCTAGGCATTGATGCTTAAAACCTGACTCATATTCAAGGCAATACGTATGTTAGATAAATTTGTTACCCCCATTATAAAGCCACTACTAACACCGGTTGTTATGCTCATTAATAAAAGCGGCATTACAGCTAATCAACTCACTGTTTTTGGTTTTTTAGTGGGTATGTTTGCCGTGCCTTTACTTGCCTTTGAAATGTGGTATGGCGCATTAATCGCCATTGCGTTGAATAGAATTTTAGATGGACTGGATGGCGCATTAGCCCGCTATGCTAATCAAAGTTCTAGCGCGGGTGGGTTTTTAGATATTACTCTCGACTTTTTATTTTACGCAGCGATTCCACTGGGCTTTATTTTGGCTAATCCAGCACAAAATGCCATTGCAGGTGCTATTTTACTGGCTACTTTTATAGGTACCGGTTCCAGCTTTTTGGCCTTTGCAATTGCCGCTGAAAAATTTAAACTCGACAAACCACAATTTAAATATAAAAGTTTTTACTACTTAAATGGCTTAACCGAAGGCACAGAAACCATTGCCTTATTTGTTGCCTTTTGTATTTGGCCGCAGCACTTTGCCATAATGGCCAGCTTATTTGCTGCATCTTGCGCCATAACGATTTTCACCCGTATTTATGGCGGTTATCACACATTAAAACAACAAGAAACTAATATCAGTAAAACGGAGGCTACCAATGGATAACGAATTATGGTGGCGGCTTGGATGTTTTGTAAGTATTTTAGTCATAATGATGCTGCTTGAGTGGCAAACCCCTGCACGGCAATCGCCCATAAAAGCCACTAAACGTTGGGTTGCGAATTTTGGTCTTGTATTTACCTCTTCAGTGATTGCTCGGTTAGCGGTTCCTTTAGGGTTAACCGCCGCCGCGCTTTATAACCAAGAACATAGTATCGGTTTGTTTAATCAACTAACTATGCCTCTTTCAGTAGCAATTATACTTAGCCTGCTGTTACTAGATGTACTGATTTATTGGCAACACAGATTGTTTCATAAAATTCCAGTTTTATGGCGTTTACACCGTGTTCACCATGCTGATGCGCACGTAGATACAAGCACTGGGCTGCGCTTTCACCCTATTGAAATAGGTCTTAGCATATTGATAAAGCTTGCCGCCATAACTGCTCTTGGCGTGCCCGCCATTGCAGTACTTATATTTGAAATAACACTCAATGGGTTAGCACTGTTTAACCACGCAAATATTCGCTTGCCAAACGCAATAGAAAAACCACTGCGCCTCATCCTTATTACCCAAGCGCTGCACCGCATACATCACAGCCAAAACCCCGAAGAAACAAACAGTAACTTTGGGTTTAGTGTTACTTGGTGGGATAGACTTTTTGGCAGCTATAAATCACAGGCAAACCAGCCTGATAAACGTATTGCACTTGGTTTGAGCCAATACCCAAACCCCGAACAAAATTCATCCTTGTGGCAATTGTTAATAATGCCATTTAAAAAATAGCAATACGACTAATGAAAACGCCCATGTACACCTTTTAAACCTTTATTTATAACATTACTTGGGCGTTTAACCGTTCCTGTTAACAAAAACACCCTGTTAAAAGTAAATCAATTGTAAATTATTTAAACAAATTCTTGACCCAGTTAAAAATCCCCCATATTATTTGTAAGCGCTTACATTTATCACACACAAAAATGTAAGCGCTTACAAAAATGAAAAAATCAACAAATACACTATATTCTGACAATAATCAGTTGAACGGGGTTCAGTTATGAACATTGAAACAACACGCATTACTCGCCTTTTGGCTGCTATTTCATTAGCATCTCTGGCGGGTTGTGGTGGTGACGCAGCAACCACTACTACAGATATTGAAAAAGTAAACCCTACTGAACCAGTCTCTGACTGGCGTATGGTATGGAACGATGAGTTTGACAGCACTAGTATTGATACTAACAAGTGGAACTTTGAATTAAACTGCGCTGGCGGTGGTAACAACGAGAAACAATGTTACACCGACAGTGAAGAAAACGCCTTTATTAAAGACGGTGTGCTAAACATAGTCGCCTTACCTGCAGAAGAAGGCGCAGAAAAACCATACACATCAGCCCGTTTAAACACCCGTTACAACGCAGACTTTACTTATGGCCGCTTTGAAATGCGTGCAAAGTTGCCTTCGGGTCAAGGTAGCTGGCCAGCTTTTTGGATGATGCCAACCGATGAAGAATATGGTACTTGGCCGCGCTCTGGCGAAATTGATATTTTAGAAGCGGTAAATTTAAAAACAGTTGCTGAAGATGGCACCGTTGAAGCTAATATTCATGGCACACTTCACTATGGCCGTGAATGGCCAAATAACTCAAGCTCAGGTAAAGCGTATACATTCCCTGAAGGGATGAATCCTGCAGACGATTTTCATACTTACGCAATTGAATGGCAAGAAGGCGAAATTCGCTGGTACGTAGATGGCTATTTATACGCCACTCAACGTCGCTCTGAAGTTCGTTACAATTCAAAAGACGAACCCGTTGGCTTAAAGCACAAAGGCTGGTTTGCTGAATACTTTGAACAAGGTAGCGGCGAGCTAACAACGCATTGGGATAATGCCCCATTTGATAAAGACTTTTATCTTATATTAAACAATGCTGTTGGTGGTGATTGGCCTGAAAACGTAAATAACTTAGGCGTTGACGCTGCAGCATTTGCAGAAGGTCAAAGTTTTGAAATTGATTACGTGCGTGTTTACGAATGTGCCTCTAACCCAACCACAGGTAAAGGCTGTGAAACAGTACGCCCAGGTTACGATAGCCTAGAAGATGCACTTGTTGAAGGTAAAGCCCCTGTACCTACCCCGCCAAGTGATGGTGTTGCAAAGAATCTTGATATTTTTGATGGCAGCTTAAATGCCAACTGGATCGCATGGGATTGTTGCGGTGGAACAACACCAGAAACCATTACCGATGCTGACAAAGGCGACGTAATTAAGTTTAACATTAACGATAATAACGGGACTGTGCTTGGGTTTTCTACCCGCGGTGGTCACTTCCCAGATGATTTTACTGGCACTTCATCTCCATTTGATGCATCACCTCTACTTGATTTAAATGGTCGACTCACCTTTGATATGAAAGTAGTAACCCCGCCAACATCTTCAACTACTTGGTTATTAAAAGCCGAAGCGGGTGATGGTGGTCCTAATACCGGCGATGTAGCCCTTAGCGATAGTAATGAAGGTGTTACTCCTGTTACTGGCCAATGGCAAACCTATACATTCCCACTTTCTTTACTACAAGAAAGAGGCTTAGATTTAAGTGCCATTGATGTATTAATGGTATTCCCAGCATGGCAAACAGGTGCAGGCGCTGAATATTTAATTACCAATGTTGCGATTGAAGGTGATTTACCTGGAAGCCCAGAAGTTGACCTATTTACAGACGGACAAAATCTAGATTGGCCAATGTGGGATTGTTGTGGCGGTTCAACACCAATTGAGGTAGTAGATGATGAAGAACACGGTTTAACCGCAGAGTTTAGCATTGGCGAAGCACCCACTGTAATGGGCTTTAATACTCGCACCTCAGCCGGTGGTAGTGGTAAACCATTTGATGCAACAAGTATTTTAGAAAATGGTGTACTACAGTTTGATGTAAAAGTAATGTCAAATCCAAATGATCCAGCAGCTGTTTGGACAATGAAGATTGAATCTAATGAAGGCGATACAGCGGTAGAGCTTCCATTAACCGATGCTGGCGATGCACCCGTTGCTGGTGAGTGGAAAACTTATACCTTTACATTCGCTGACTTAGCGGGCGCAGGTTTAGATGTTAGTGCCATTGATGTAGTGATGATATTCCCAGCATGGGGCACAGGTGAAGGTGCGGTTTACCGTGTTGATAACGCTAAAATGTACGATCCGAGTGCATCAGCAGGCGATGAAATCACTATTTTCCAAGATACAGCCGCAGATATGTGGAGTATTTGGGACTGTTGTGGTGGCTCTACACCGACTGAAGAAACTGACGATGCTGAACACGGCACAGTGGCTGAGTTTGTTATTGGTGCTACACCAACAGTAATGGGCTTTTTAGCTGACGAAGGTGTTTCTTTTGATGCATCAGCAATATTAGCAAATGGTGTTGTGCAATTTGAAATGAAAATGGTGACACCACCAAATGATCCTGACTCAGTGTGGACATTTAAAATAGAGTCAACAGGTGCAGCAACGGCGGTAGAGCTTCCTCTTGCGCAAAGCGTTGAAGGTGAAGTACCCGTTATTGGGCAATGGCAAACATACACGTTTACAGTGCAATCATTATTTGATGCAGGTTTAGACATTAGCGATATCAATGTACTGATGGTTTTCCCAGCGTGGGGAACAGGTGAAGGTGCAGTTTATCGTATCGACAATGTGGTTATCGCTAACCCATAAACCCTAATTCAGTGGTAGGTACTAAATTAAAAGTACCTACTTACCGTAATAAATTAAGTAAAAGCAGAGCAATTATGAACACAAATAAGTTTAAAAAAAGCCCACTAGCGGCTTCTGTGTCACTTATCATCGCTGCAAGCACATTTAACTTCGCTTATGCTGCGCAAGAAAATACTGCCGAACCTGAACTAGAAGTTATTGAAGTAAAAGGTATTCGTGGCTCTCTCATTCGTTCAATGGACGTAAAACGCGATGCATCAGGCGTGGTAGATGCCATTTCTGCTGAAGAAATGGGTAAATTTCCAGATACTAACTTAGCTGAATCGCTACAACGTATTACGGGTGTATCGGTAAGTCGCTCAAACGGTGAAGGTAGCCAAATTACCGTACGTGGTTTTGGCCCATCATTTAACCTTGTAACACTTAACGGCCGTCAAATGGCAGGCACCGGTTTTACGCGTTCATTTAACTTTGAGAACTTATCATCTGAAGGCGTTAGTTCACTTGAAGTTATGAAAACAGCGCGTGCGGATACACCAACAGGTGGCCTTGGTGCAACTGTAAATATTGTTACCGCTAAACCTCTACAAAAGCCGGGTCAGCGCTTTTCATTGATGGCTAAAGGCATTCACGATACATCGGTAGAAGAAGGTGATGAAGTAACACCTGAAATTGCAGGTATTTACAGCAATACTTTTGCTGACGAAATGTTTGGTTTTTCAGCTAACTTTTCATACCACCGTCGTGATTTTCAGCGCCAAGCAGCCAATGTACGCTCTTGGTTAGTCAACCCTAACCTATCGGTTGATGCTGAAAACATAATTGATAACCGTCCAATGGATGCAGATGGTAATCCAGCTAAGCAGTTTTTCGATCCAAATGCTGGGGATAATGGTGAATTTGTATCTGCCGCTTTCTTCCCACAAGAAGTGAGCTTTTCAAAAGATGATATTCAGCGTGAACGTTTAAATGCGCAAGCCACATTTCAGTTTGCACCAACAGATAACTTAACGTTTACACTAGATCATACAATTTCAAATGCAACAACGGGTAATAACTCACTATCGTGGGGTATTTGGAACGGTTCGTTTGGTGGTAATGGTAATGCCTATGAGCTAGATGAAAATGGCACCGCTATTTACTATAACTCAGCCGGTGATGATGCCTCATTCACGGCATTTCGTGAAACTGCCGAGGTAGACTCAAAAGCAACCGGTATTAATGTTGAATGGTTAGCAACAGAAAACCTTAGTTTTAACTTTGATGCCCATACTTCAAAAACCACAACAGATAATGGCAAAGATCCTGGCTTAAACTCCAATGCCCGTATTATTTTGGGCTCAGCAGAGTTATCTACTAAAGAATACTTTTTCCGCGAAGGCGATGTACCGGGTTTTAATATTAATTGGAACAACGGCACACAAGAAGTAAGTCCAAATCAAATTGGTTCTAACTTCAGTATTTTTACCAGAACACCAGGTGAGTCAGAAGTTTCTCAAGTACAATTAGACGGTAAATTATTTACTTATACCGATATTGGTCTTGAAACCGTTAAATTTGGTGCGGCTTACACTAAGCAAACACTCAGTGGTTGGGGCGGCTCTAATAACGCCAATGCACCTGGCTTTAACAACGGTACATTCGCTGAAATTTTCCCAGATGCGATGTTCGAAAGGGTTGATTTAAGCGGATTCCTTGATGAATTTTCATTTGGTCCTAACGGCGTAGCGCCAGGTTATGCTTACACTTATGACCTTGATGAAGCATTTGCTCGTCAAAGTGCTTATTTGACCGAAGACGTAATTGGTAGTGATTATTACCGAATTGGTAGCTTTGATAACTTCCCAACTAACGAAGTAGAAGAAGAAACCATTAGTGTTTACCTTTCTAGCAACTGGGTATTTAACGTTAGCGACTACGACGTATTTGTAAACTTAGGTCTTCGTTATGAAGAAACTGATATTGTAAGCCCAGCAAAAAGTCGTGTAGCGGAACAAGTTTACTGGGCAGGCGGTTCAGAGTGGTTAACTCAATTTGCCGCTGGTGGCGAATTAGTTGAAGTTGACTATGAAGGACAATACGACTTACTACTTCCTATGATTGATATTAAAGTCGATCTTACGGATGACATAGTAACCCGCGCATCATGGGGACAAACAATCACCAGACCAACTCTTGGCGATATGTTAGGTAACTTGGCTTTAACACCATCACCTAAATTAAATTCAAGAAGTGGTAGCCGTGGTAATCCAAACTTAGAGCCATTTAAATCAACTAATCTAGATTTAAGCCTTGAGTATTATTACAGCGAAGGCAGTTACGCTGCTGTTGGTCTATTTTGGAAAGACGTAGATAATTGGATTGATAACACCCAGGTAAAAACTACCTTTGAAGGTTTACATGATGTGTATTTAGGTGAGCGTTGGAACAATGCAGTGGCCGCCATTGAAGGTCGTGGAGATCAAGCAACTGACACTGCAATTTACAATGAAATTGTAGCTAATGGCGTAGGCATTGGTGAAAACAACCGTATATTACCAGATCCAGCGACTGATCCGCTGATTGAATGGACCATCAATTCACCTGAAAACGTTGGTTCACGTAAAGTAAACGGTTTTGAATTTGCTGTTCAGCACTTGTTTGGCGACTCAGGCTTTGGTGCAGGCTTTAATGCCACCGTTGTTGATGGTGATGTAGAGTACGATAACTACTACCTTGCCTCTCAAGCAGTATTAGCTGGTTTAAGTGATTCTGCAAACATACAAGGCTTTTACGAAAAAGATGGCTTATCGGTGAAAATTACCGGTGCATGGCGTGATGAGTACTTAATTGCGCAAGGTTTACCTGACTCAGGTGCTACGGCTCCTCCACAATACGCAGAAGAGTACTTACAGTGGGATATTAGTGTGAACTACGAAGTTAACGAAAGCACAACGGTATTCTTTGAAGGTGTGAACTTAACCAACGAAACCGAGCGTTCATTCAGTCGCTTCGAAAGTCAGTTCTTAAGCGCGGCTCAATACGGCCCTCGTTATGCCTTTGGCGTTAGATACTCTATGGGCAATTAATACATTGCCCAAATACAGTTTTTGATTACCCCTTATAGTTGAAAAGTCAAAGCCGCTCATTGAGCGGCTTTTTTTATAACTGTTTAATTTTTTCTAATAGCTTATCGGTTGTCCAATCAATATCGTTATAGGCAATATCGGGTTTATAATAATCGCCCTTTCCTCTTGCTCTATTCACATACACTTTATTAGGCACTATCACTTTACCTAAACCTGAGGGTAACTCAGCTAATCGAACATCCATATACAGTGAGTCAGCACTGCTTGGCGCGCCAAATAACTGAGTGTTTGAAAACTGCTTAAATACATCAATGGCATCAAGACACGCACTTGCACACTGTGGCGGCACAATAACAAAAACCTGTGTTTTAAAGTCACTCTCTGGCACCGTGCTACCGCTTTGGTTTGGTTTACTTTGCGGCTCTTCGATGTAAAATAGCTTATTATTTTCAAGTGACTGCGCCATACCTGCAGCTATTTCTTTAAACTCTTTTTGTGCTTTAGGTTGATCTTTCAACACTTCAATTAATGATTTAACATGGCTAGTATTATCTTTTGACGCTCTCCACCAAACTCGGCTATTTTTTGAGTAGTTATCCATTTTTTGTTCAACAACTTGCTCACCCCACAACTCTTTTGCAAGCTTTAAGCTCCAATACGACGAGCCACCTTGGTTATGACGAAGATCTAAAACCACCGTTTTTGCACTGAGTAACTTAGAACGTTGATCAGTCACTTTTTTATACAAGTTATTGTAATCATGAGTTTGCTTATCGTTATTTGCAAAACTGGGCATAGCAATCCACGCTATGTTTTGCGCAGGCCAAGTTAAATCGGTTGTAAGCTCATCCCCATTATAGGCATGTGTTAAATGCTTACTTACACTCTTTGGCCGAACAGACCAATCAAGGGTTTTACTGTAAGCTTGCCCATTGGCTTTAACAAATTGACATTCTTTTAGAGGTGTTAAAAATGGGTTGCCCTCATCAATTAGTAACCGCCAACCTTGCTGCCACCAATGCCCAGGTTGTGTAACCTGTCCATGAAATTTAAACACTCTTTGTCGCATTAACGTCTCGGTACTTTGCCCATCGCAACCACTTATCACATCACCTTTATTTATATTATCTGTTTCACTGTAATACACTTTTAATGCATCACCCCGCCAAACGGCACTAAAACCTGGCCAACGACGAGCAGGTCGTTCAACGCTTGAAAACACACCTGCATGACCATCTTGTAGCACAGTACTAAAACGCGCAATTGCCGCAACATGAACCTGCGGCCCACTCGCTTTGGCAGACAGTGCAAGTGCTTCTGCTTTTGCTTGCTTTAATAGCTCAGGAAAGACTGGGTTGTTAACATCAAACATACCGGGGTGGTTTTTTGCCGAAATACTGTAAGCAGCTTCAATATCACGTTCAGTAACACTGCGCCATTGCTCTGGTGTTTGAGGAGTAACTGCTAATTCTGCCATGCTCAAGGTAGGCGTAATTAATAAAGCACTCAATAAAGTACGGCTAACTATTTTTGTTTTTATGTTCATGAAAATCCATTTTAAATTAGGTTATATAATTACTGTAAACTCATTTGGTGGAACTAAAAATACCTTAAATCAAATAAGTATCAGCAAATTATTTTTATAGCAGTAACTTAACAACATTAAAAGCAGCTAACAACGAGTAAGATTTGAAATGAACTGGCTTTAAATTTAGAGCAACACCTTACTTAGACGTTTGTTCAATTTTGGTTTGCAGTAGTGTTATGCGGGCGTTGAGTTTTCTAAAGCTATACTGTGAATAGAAAAAGTTCAAAAAGAAAGCAGCAAAACCTGAACAAGCAAGCCCTATCAATGGGCTGAAATAAAACATTAACAACAAAACAATAACAGCCATCGCTATCGTAAGTCCCAAATTATGAGATGCACTAAATAACTTTCGGTTGTTTTTTTCAAGTTGAACTATGTGAGAATCTATATCCATTAAAATTTCCTTTTAACAAATCAACGTTAACTATCTTGAGCTTTAGATGGCCACATAAGCAGCATCTAAAGAAGTCCATTTACTCCACTGCGCTTTAGTTAATCGATATAACTGTACAGCACGACCATGAAATTCATGAGTGCTATAGTCTGTAAAACCAATTTTCTTTGCTACTTTCAGTGACGCAATATGCTCAGGTTCAATAATAACAACGACGGATTGATGAGTAGTTTGAGTAAACACATACTTTAAAACACCTTAAGCCGCTTCGCAGGCTAATCCTTTATTCCAAAAATCGCCCGCTAATCGATACCCTAAATTAGGCTCTTCGTTACCCGCGACACTTTGTGGAGAAACACCACAAAAACCTATAAGTAGGTTACTGTTTTTATCTATTAGTGCCCATGGGCCCAAACCGTATGAACCGTAGCATTGTAAACACCACTTTATAAATTCACGAGTTGCAGCTTCATCGCACACACCACGAATTGAGTATTTCATCACTTCATCGTCATTAAGAATTTCACTTAATGCCGGCACATCATCAATTGAAAATGGCCGAATAAGCAACCTTTGGGTTTCACAAATTTTCACTCAAACCTTCTTGTTATCAAAGCTAAAAAATTTCAACAAACCAAGTGATTAAGGTTGTTATCTCAGTTATTTCGCTCTTTTTTATATTTCGAATGCCATAAAAAGTATCCAAATAATATGCCTACTAAAGGAAATATTATTAAAGATGTAATGATTCCATCAAAAAAAATCTTGCTCACCTGTAAAGTACATAATTAATTGAAATAAAATAGCTGTAGGAATTCCCCAGCCTAGAACACCTTTTAGTAAAATAAAACGGAATTTAGCGTGGTTTATATTCATGAGCCTTCCTTGAGTTGTGGCGCCAAATAATAAGCTGAAATAAATCATAGTCGTTAGTGAGTTAAGTCTCTAAATTATTGAAGACGATTTAAATTAGTTTAAAATTACATTAACACTATTGAAAAAACACTTAACCAACTTAATTGGATACCATAAGAGATACGTTGATAGGTACCTGGATTACTTTGAAGCTTAACCGCTTTAGCCATAGCAAACAGATAATAAACAGTAGCGATAACAGAAACAATTGAAAAAACACGAAAGTATAAAGGAGTAATTTCTGTGGTTGGACTGATCGCTATTAATATTGGTGCTAAAACGAGCGAAAGCAACATAATGAAACCAGCCCAAGAGTGAACCTTGCAGCTAAAAGTTGGGTGTTTAGTAAATGGGTCAGCATCCATAGGAAAATAACCCGCAACCCAGGTACCAATACCATGCACTATAACTAACCAACCAACCAACCAACAATATTAACCAATATAGAAACATTAGCCAATTGCGCCAAATACCAGCCAAAAAAGCAAAATAGAAAACCTAAAGGATAATTATTAATTAGCGGTGACAGTTTTTCAGTTGGGCTTCCCGTTGCACCTAATTCACTACAAAATTGTTTAGAATGGCTGTAGCCTTCATAAAATAGACTTGCTACATAGACACCAATGAATATCCATAATGTGGCTATTAACCCTGAATAAATCGCAATCGTTTCAAACATCACCATAATCCTTTTTGTGATTAATTCATTAAAGCCTTTTTGAACATAGAGGAGAAAATGAGCCGGCTTCGAGTGACGAGCTGTGAGCTTGTACAAACAGCCTGAAACCTAGTCATAACAGCCCTGAGCTAGAACCTTTAATCTACTTTTTCAACCCAGCGCCTCATTATTAAGCCATTTCTTTATTGTTATAATTGGCCACTAATTTAATGCAATGGGTATTGGGTTTTAAAAAACAAAGCGCTACAAAAATGTAGCGCTTTCATTACTTATAGGTTGTTTGTTTAAACTAAAACGCGTTATTAAAAAAAGCCAAGCGGATCTTCGCTGTAACTTACTAGCAAGTTTTTAGTTTGTTGGTAATGATCAAGCGCGAGTTTGTGAGTTTCGCGGCCTATACCAGACTTTTTATAACCGCCAAACGCTGCATGTGCTGGGTACATATGGTAACAATTAGTCCATACACGACCTGCTTCTATTTTGCGACCAAAGTGATAAGCACGATTCATATTACGGCTCCATACCCCTGCGCCTAAACCAAATTCTGAGCTGTTAGCCAGTTCAAGTGCTTCGGCTTCGTCTTTAAAGGTCGACATTGAAATAACGGGGCCAAAAATTTCTTCTTGGAACACGCGCATGTCATTACGTCCTTTTAATAGTGTAGGTTGAATGTAATACCCGCCGTTTAGCTCGTCGCTTAATTGCTCAACATGCCCGCCAGTTAATACTTCAGCACCTTCTTCTTTACCAATTTCAATGTAGCTTAAAATTTTATCAAACTGCGCTTTAGAGGCTTGTGCGCCTACCATGGTTTCACTATCAAGCGGGTTGCCACGTTTAATTTGTTTAGTACGTTTTAAAATACGTTCTATAAATTGCTCATAAATATCTTCTTGAATGAACAAGCGTGATGGACAAGTACATACTTCACCTTGGTTAAAGTAGGCAAGAATGGCACCCTCAATTGCTTTATCTAAATATGAGTCGTCTTTTTCCATAACATCGCTAAAGAAGATATTAGGCGATTTCCCCCCAAGCTCGACCGTTGAAGGAATAATATTCTCGGCTGCACATTTTAAAATATGTGAGCCCACAGGAGTTGAGCCTGTAAAGGCAATTTTAGCAATGCGCGTACTAGTTGCCAGTGCTTCACCTGCTTCTTTACCAAAGCCGTTTACCACATTTAAAACACCTCCTGGCAGTAAATCGCCAATAATTTCCATTAACACTAAGATTGAGGCAGGTGTTTGCTCGGCGGGTTTTAATATTACACAGTTACCTGCTGCAAGTGCAGGCGCTAATTTCCATGCGGCCATTAATAATGGGAAGTTCCACGGAATAATTTGCCCTACAACGCCTAGTGGCTCATGAAAATGATACGCCACCGTGGTTTCGTCTATCTCGCCAATGCTGCCCTCTTGAGCACGCAAACAACCGGCAAAGTAACGAAAGTGATCGGCGGCCAGTGGAATATCAGCGGCGAGGGTTTCGCGAATCGCTTTGCCGTTATCCCATGTTTCGGCGACGGCAAGTAACTCTAAGTTTTGTTCAATGCGATCGGCAATTTTTAATAAAATATTGCTACGCTCGGCGACTGAGGTTGTGCCCCACTGGGTTTTTACAGCATGCGCTTTATCAAGTGCTAAATTAATATCGTCTTTATCAGAGCGAGGAATTTTACAAAATACTTCGCCATTAACTGGGCTTATATTATCAAAGTACTGGCCGTTAACTGGGGCAACCCACTCGCCGCCAATGTAATTACCATACTGCTGTTTAAATGTGACGAGTGCATCTGCTGAACCTGGGTTTGCGTAAATCATATATGTGTTCTCTTGTTGTTGTTAGCTAAAAGTCTAAGCCGAAATACCAGCAACTTGTTAGAGTAATGTAGCTAGTTGCTTTATATTTAATCGGTATTGATTGACATTAGACTATTAAGCGCTTAAAAACTTGCTTAGCTGTCCAAAAAAGTTGTCTGTGAGTCCATATTAAAAACGCTCTATAACGATTAAAAAAGGCTGAACATGCACACATCTCAGTTAAATAAAAAACGCCAACAACTTGATGTACTGATTGAAAACAAAGTGACCTTTGCTGCCGATAACTCCGAGCTAAGTATTTACGATACCTATAAAAGTGCGCAAAAAGTGGCGTTGCATTCTAACGAATTACTGTTTTGCGCTATGCTCAGTGGTAAAAAAATAATGCATGTTGAGAGCAGTCAATACCACAAAGCGTTTTTACCACATGAATCGTTTGTATTAGCACCCGAGCAAAGCGTGCTGATTGATTTCCCACAGGCAACTATCAACTCACCTACCACCTGTTTGGCGATTGAAATTAGCACCGATAAAATAACCAATGTGGCTAATGCGCTTAATATGCAGCAAAATTTTGCAAACGATGCCTTGTTTGAATACAGCCCTAATTTAGTGCATACCCAACATAATACTCAAACGCAGCAGTTATTAGAGCGCATGGTTCATTTATTTAGTGAGCAAGGCGCCGAGCGACACTACTTGATTGATTTATCGTTAAACGAATTGATCACCCGTTTATTACAACAACAGAGCCGTGATTTATTGCTGGCCAACTGTGACAAGCTGCGCCTAAAAAGTAACGTGAGTGATGCACTGCATTATATTGAAGAGCATTTAAACGAAAACCTCGACATAAACACCCTTTGTAAAATAACCTGTATGAGCCGTAGTAAGTTTTATCAGCAGTTTAAACTTGCTTTTGGTACAAGCCCTGCGCTTTGGCAACAACAACTTAGGCTTAAAAAGGCCCGTACGCTTTTATTAGAAGGCCACGCTATAAGCAAGGTGTGCTACGACCTGGGTTTTAATAGCGCCAGTCATTTTAGCCGTTTATTTAAGCAAACTTTTGGGATTGCACCAAAAGCGTGTCGCCACTAACCTAACACAACAGTTTTTGTTATATTAAACAGCCTAATATGCTAGATTGTTTGCAATGTTGTAAGTAGTAATGAGTCACCGATGAGTAAACCCACCCGCTGGACATTAAAGAGTATTGCCAAAGAATTAGGTGTGTCTAATGCTACGGTATCAAATGCGTTTAATCGCCCTGATCAACTCTCTGCTAAACGCCGCGAAGCCATACTTAAAGCGTGCAAAGAGCTGGGGTATTATGGCCCTAATAAAGCGGCGCAGTCTTTGCGAAGTGGCACCTTTAATATTGTTGCATTAGTCCTTCCCGATAGCGTGGAATACATGGTATCAGACCCTGTTGCGAGCAGTTTTATGCGGGGAGTAACCTCGGTACTTGAAAAAAACAATATTAATGTTTTATTGTTTTCAGGCAATAGTGACAACCTCAACAGCGTTGTTGATTTTGTCGATGGTTTTATTTGTTATGGTCGCCCGCGCAATAAAGCACTAGTAGAGCAACTAAAAACAGTCTCCAAACATGTGGTGACGGTTGATTTTGACATTGCCCGTAACGCCTCAATTAATGTTAATAACGAGCAAGCCAGTTATGAAATAGCCAAACATGTTTTGCATAATCAAGATGATAAAGTGGCTATATTAGGCTTAAGATTACTTGATGAAAATGTATTGTGCCGGGTATACGAACATCACGAATTTGAAACTGGCCAATCTATTTCGCATCAACGTTTGCGTGGTTATCAACGCGCCTTAAGTGAGGCTAATATAACGGTTGCCGACGACCGCATTTGGAATATTCCTGAAAGCAGTGAGCGCTTTGCAAATATTGCCGCAAAAGAGGTATTAACAGCCTCCCCTCGCCCTAACGTGATTATATGCATGAGCGATTTAATTGCCCTTGCCACCATGCGAGAAGCCATAAAACAAGGGATAAAAATAGGCAGTGAGCTGCGTATTGTGGGGTTTGATGGCATAGAAGAAGCCGCTCGTTTTGTACCTCGCCTTACTACAATTCATCAAAATAGCCAAGAAAAGGGCGTTATGGCTGCTAACTTATTTATTTCTAAAGAAGAAAAACAATATGAAGTAGGTTACGCACTCGATATTGGTGCAAGTAGCTAAGCACTGTTAATAAAGCAAATAAAAAAGCCAAGCAGAGGCTGCTTGGCTTTTGGTTTTCAACAAATAAAGCTATTTAAGCCAATAAACTTTGTAAGTTTAGAGTGCTTTCTTGAGTGCCATTAACCTGCGAAATAAGTGCAATACGGCTTGCAAAGTCAATCCTCAATGAAATTGATTGTTGTTCAAGCTTCCACATTAAACAACAAACACTTGCGCCGCCTTGAGCCGAAAATTCACCTTCAAATGCGGGATGTTCATTACGCATTTTAATTAGCTCTATGAGCCCTTTTACTACCGGTTTATTAAGTGCTTGCTCTATTTTAGCCGCGTTCAAATATGGGCGATTTATATCACGGCCAACATTGGTTTTTGCTAACAGTTCCATATCGTTTTCACAGGCAAATAAGCCGCCGTAATAAACTTGCGGTACACCTGGCGCAAAAAATTGAATTGCGCGCGACAGTAAATAGTCAAAATCATTAGCGCCTAATGCATTGTAATAAGTACAGTTCACTTGATATAAATCGACATTACTGGCAGCCGCGCCTGTTGCTTGGCGGCTTTGATTGTTACTATTTGCATGCATGGTTTCTACTAGGTTATCAATTTGCTCTGCATTTAATAAGCCTGGTTTTTCACCCATTGGGCCTGCATCAATAATGCCTATGCCATCATGAGTATCAAGTACCGTTAAACAGTTACGCGGCGATATTTTTAGCCATTTGAGTAATGCATCCGCATTGTTATTAAACAAGCTATGTAGAATAAGTGGTGGCAACGCAAAGTCATAAACCATATTTACGCGCTTAGCTACATCTACTTGTGTTTGATAATGGCTATGAATTTCTGCAATGGTTTCCATGCCTAAATCGTTGGCTTGCTTTGATAAGTTATCTAAGTAGCCAAACGTTTCATCTAGCATAAAACAATTAGTACCCGCCTGCTTAATGGCATAACCCGCTGCATCTAAACGAATAATATTAACGTTGTTAGCAGAGAACTTAGTAAGTACATTATTTAAATACGCAATTCCTGCCTCTACTTTTACGTTTATATCAATTTGATTGTCGGTAAAAGTGGTCCAAAAATCATACGTTTGACCATCACCGCATTTCATTGGCGTAAAACAACTGCCTGGGCGTGGACGGTAAATAGCTTGCTGCTCAGCCTCGCTCATACCATTGGGAAACACGTCTTCTTTGGTTAAAAATAAATCCCAAAATGCTGACGCTTTACCTTTAGCCAGTACATCTTGAAACTGAAAAGATTGCGCCGACACATGATTCACTATTAGATCAGCCATTAAATCATGGTCTTTACCGAGTGCCTTTATGTCGTCCCAAGTACCGATTCGAGAATCAACTTCACTATGATCAATCGGGTCAAAGCCTGCATCGCTGCCATCAATTGGGTTATAAAATGGCAATAAGTGCACACCACCAAAAACGCCCTCTAATGGGCCATGTAAAAGAGTGGTAAGTGCATTTATATCTTGGCCAGTAATTCGATCAGCGTATGTGATCAATTGAACTTTATTCTTCATCATTGTGTGATTACCATGTTGAAACTTAATCGATTAAGATATATCTTTAACTAGCACGTACGAATTTACAAGTTATTTTTATAAATTTTACATACAAATATCGTGGCGACATTAATACTATAATCAGTAACTGACTGACTTACTGAGTGTTAAGAACGCATTTAACGAGGAAAAGCACATGACAAAATCACACACACACGTAAGCAGCGATCCGTTGCAACAAATTCGCTGGCTCACATATATGATGTTTTTTATGTTTGCCATGACCTCCGATGCAGTCGGCATGATCATTCCCGAGCTCATAACTGAATTTGGTTTAAGCATGACCCAAGCCAGCGCATTCCACTATGCGCCTATGGCACTCATTGCCTTTAGCGGATTATTTTTAGGCTTTTTAGCCGATAGCCTCGGGCGTAAAAAAACGATTATGCTTGGGTTATTAATATTTTCTGCGAGTTGCTTTTTATTCGCCATTAGTAGCAGCTTTATATTTTTTGTTTTTTTGCTTTGCTGTATTGGTTTAGCTATTGGCTTATTTAAAACCGGCGCTTTGGCGTTATTAGGCGATATTTCTCATAGCAACGCAGAGCACACTAAAACCATGAACAAAGTAGAAGGCTTTTTTGGTATTGGTGCCATTGTTGGACCTGCACTTGTTGGTGTATTACTGGTACAAAATGTAAGTTGGACTTATTTATATATTATTGCCGGCATTATGTGCTTAATTTTAGCGTTTTTAGCGTGGCGTGCAGAGTATCCAAGCGTTGTTAAAAGCACTGAAAAGCCCGCTTCACTTGCTACCACCATGAAAATGATTAAAAACCCCTACGCGCTTGGCTTTTCGCTCGCCATTGCGCTTTATGTTGCAACCGAGGTTGCCATTTACGTATGGATGCCGACGCTGTTAAAAGACTACACAGGCTCTTGGCCCCTTTTGGCAACCTATGCACTCACCATATTTTTTATACTGCGTGCCGCAGGGCGTTTTATTGCGGTGTGGTTATTAAACCGCTATAGCTGGCAAGGTGTTATGGCTTACTTAAGTTTAGGTATCGCATTGTGTTATGTGGGTACTTTAGTCGGTGGCGTTGATTGGGCTGTTGGTTTATTGCCGCTTTCAGGGTTATTTATGTCGATGGTTTACCCGACCTTAAACTCCAAAGGAATATCGTGCTTCCCGGTACAACAACATGGCGCAGTTGCTGGGGTTATATTATTTTTCACTGCACTTTCAGCCGCATTAGCGCCTTTATTTATGGGTATGATCAGCGATTACTTTGGTCATGTACGCTATGGTTTTTACCTTGCAACCGGCTTTGCCATTATTTTATTTTTAGCGATGCTGTTTAACTATTTCCGTGACCCATCAGCCTGCGCTTTACAAGAGAGCAACCTAATAACTGAGTAAATCAACAAATTGGGGGCTAAAAAAACACTATATAAATCAATAGATGAGTAAAAAAACAGCAAATAAAGAATAAAATAATTTGCTTATTGTAAAAGATTTGTTATTTTTACTTAATCGATTAAGTAAAAATAACAAACCCCTTCGGGCTCACAAAACGAGGCGTTCACATGACAACACACAACACACCTTTATATTTAATGAGTGCTTTAGCGCTGGCTGTAAGCCAAGGCGTTTATGCACAACAAGAAGAGCAAAACACACAAGCGCAAGCTAACAAAGGTCTTGAGACTATCGTTGTAACCGGTGTACCACGTCGTACAACCATTATGGCATCAAGCTCATCAGTGAGCAGTTTATCGCTTGCTCAAGTTGAAGTATCTACACCGCGTTCAACTGCTGAAGCGTTTAGAATTATTCCGGGCGTACGCTCAGAATCAACCGGCGGTGAAGGTAACGCAAACATTGCTGTACGCGGCTTACCTGTGGCCTCTGGTGGTGCTAAGTTTTTACAATTACAAGAAGACGGTTTACCCGTTATGCAATACGGTGATATTGCTTTTGGTAACGCTGATATATTTATGCGCCTAGATAATACCGTACAAACTATCGAATCAATTCGTGGTGGTTCGGCCTCGACTGCAGCAAGTAATGCACCGGGCGGCATAATTAACTTTATATCTAAAAATGGTGAAAACGAATCAGGCAGTGTTTCTACAACACTGGGCCTTGATTACGACACTATTCGTACAGACTTTGAATACGGCACTTACCTTAGTGATAGCGTACGTTTTCATGTAGGTGGTTTTGTGCGCCAAGGTGAAGGCCCGCGTGAAACAGGTTACACATCAAATAAAGGTGGGCAAATTAAAGCCAACCTTACCAAAGACTTTGAAAACGGTTACGTGCGTCTTTATTACAAACATTTAGATGACAAAAGCGTGGGTTACTTACCAATGCCAATGTATGCAAATGGTGACTCAATCCCAGGGTTTGACGCACAATCAGATACCCCGCATTCAGCATTATTTACTAAAACAGTGCGTTTAAATGGCGAAAATCAAATTAGTAGCGGCGATATTCGCGATGGCATGAACCCGCAAGTTGACTCAGTGGGTTTTGAAGCTGTATTTGACTTAGATAACGATTGGCGTATTGAAAACCGTTTTCGTAAATCCTCTGTTAGCGGTAACTTTAATTCACTTATTCCTGCTGAAGTAGGCAGCGCGACTGCTATTGCACAAAGTATTGGCGGCGCAGGTGCAACGCTTAGTAATGCCAATACCGGAGCTGCATTTAATGACGATTTAGCCATGCGTATTCATACGTTTGACGTCACAATGAACGACTTTGACTCTATTGTGAACGACTTCAAACTAACTAAATCACTAAGCGATGATACAAGCGTTACATTTGGTTACTATGCTTCAACGCAAAATATTGCTATGTCATGGTTATGGAACTCTTACCTAATGGAGCTTAAGGGCGATAATGCGGCGCTACTAAATGTAACAGCTGCTGATGGTACAGAGTTTTCTGAAAATGGTTTATATGCATACGGAACGCCTTTTTGGGGTAACTGTTGTCAGCGTGATTACGATACAGAATACGATACCCGCGCCCCGTACGTTTCATTTTCAACAAAAGTGGGTGATGTAAGTATTGACGCAAGTGCTCGTTACGATAGTGGTGAAGCACGCGGTAATTACGCAGGTGCAGTAACCTCTACAGTTGATATGAATCGCGATGGAGTGATTTCAGTTCCTGAACAAAATGTAGCAGGCATTGATACCGCAAATGCTAGCCCAGTAAATTACGATTGGGATTATGCATCCTATTCAATTGGGGCTAACTACCAAATAGATTCAAGCCTTGCGACATTTGCAAGACTGAGTAAAGGTGGCCGCGCAAATGCTGACCGACTTTTATTTGGTAAAGTACGCGCTGACGGTTCGGTTGCTGATGAAGATGCCGTTGATGAAGTAAACCAGTATGAATTTGGGGTTAAAAAACGTTTTGATTCACTTTCAGTTTTCGCAACAGCGTTTTATGCAGAAACAGAAGAGCAAAACTTTGAAGCAACATCGCAAACCTTTTTTGACCGTGAATACGAAGCAAAAGGGATTGAAATTGAATCAACTTACTTCATCGATGCATGGGATTTTCGTGGTAACTTAACATGGACAGATGCAGAAATTGCTAAGGATGCGCTTACTCCTGAAGTTGTAGGTAATACGCCACGCCGCCAAGCTGATTTAATCTACTCTTTAATGGCTCGTTATAGCTTTGATAAAGGTGCTGCCGGTGTCAACTTTATTGGTACTACTGATGCTTACGCTCAAGACAATAACGACCTTAAATTTGACGGTTACACTCAAGTAAATGGCTTTGTAAGTTACGATTTATCTGAAAACCTTAATATTGCACTTAATGTAAATAACTTATTCGATACGGTAGGTATTACAGAAGCTGAAGAAGGCTCAATTCCAGATAATAACATTATTCGCGCCCGTACTATTAATGGCCGCACAACATCAATAACGCTTAAATACGCGTTTAACTAACCATCTTTAGTGTAACAAGCGCTGAAGCTATGTTTTTCAGCGATTGTTACACTAACTTTAATTAGTTTTAATAATTCTCCCTTGAATTTTGACCTAGCTCTGCTGGGTTTTTTAGGATTTACACTATGACCAAATTACTTAGCCTCGGCGAGCTACTTATTGATATGCTGCCACAAGATTCTCAAAACAGTGCTTATTTGCCCATTGCAGGAGGTGCCCCTGCCAATGTAGCGGTAGGTTATGCAAAGTTAGGCGGCAAGGCTGCTTTTTGTGGCGGTATGGGTGATGACTACTTTGCTAAACAATTAAGTAAATCGCTTGAGCAATATAAAGTAAGTACAGAGTACTTATTTACGATTAAAGACTCTCAAACGGCCGTGGTTATTGTGAGTTTAGATGAAAAAGGTGAACGCAGCTTTAATTTTTATCGCCACAATACCGCCGATTTACTGTTAACGAGTGATCACTTAAGCCATATCAAATGGGATGAATTGAGTACCCTACACTTTTGTTCCAACACGTTAACCAATCCAGCCATTGCAAACACCACCGTGTGTGCTTTAAAGCTGGCTAAAAACAACCATAAACTCGTTAGCTTTGATGTAAATTTACGCTATAGCTTGTGGCAAAATAGCAATGACATTGAACACAATGTACATGCGTGTTATGCCTATTGCGACATTGTTAAGCTATCGCGTGATGAGCTGAACTTTTTAGCTGAGCAAACACAGCAATCACCTGATGATTACTTACAGTCTATTTTAAATATAGGTGTAAAATTGGTATTTTTAACCGATGGCCCTGCACCGGCAATGGTTTACCATAAAGGGTTTATATTAAATGAATCGGCGCCAATCATTAATGCTGTGGATACTACCAGTGCCGGTGATGCGTTTATTGCAGGCGTGTTATATTATTTAAATCACACCGATGAAAATAGCTCGCTTATCGAAAAAATTAATAATGAACACCTAGTAAAACACGCTTTAAGTTTTGGTTTGCGTTGTGGCTCTAAAGCCTGCTTAGCCAAGGGGGCATTTCCCGCATTACCTACACTTCAAGAGGTATAATACCAATCCGCAATAATACTTAATCATTTTACGAGGCTAAACGTGTCGCTATCTGCGTTAAAAAATTCTCATTTAGAACAACTAAATAGCAAATTTTTTGCCTAGCTATAAACACGTTTTTCCAGCCTCAAAATAGATCACTTAATTAAGCGAATTGATATAAATACTTTAAAAATAAAAGCCGATTATGGCCTTTATTTAAGCATCCGCTTCTTCATCATTACTTTTTAACCATTCTAAAGCCGCAGTGGCGTTCTCAAAATATTGAATTTCACCTGATACAAACCAACTGCCTAATTTAGCGATGGTTGATTGCCAGTCCTTGTTGCCGTATATGGCTATTTTTTTAAACTCTTTGTTATGTTTTAAGCCAAGTTTTAAATCATCCCATGCGGCTCTAAGTTCCCAGCCATCAAGCTCAGTACCATCTATGAGTACATTAACAATAGGATGTTTAACTTCGCCAAGCGCAGAGTCAATCATCGGCGTGATCACCTCATAATCTTTGTGAGTGAGTGTACCTATAGCTTTTAAGGTTAAAAAAAACTCGCAACCAGAGCGCTCAATACCAATAGATAAGCCGTGTGTTAAATTTACCATAACCCGAACTCCACAATAATATGAGCATCAAGTATAGGTGATAGCTTATTAACCAATAGTGAAGTAGATCAAAAAACAGGCACATCACTTTTATTGTGCCCATTTTAATTAAATGCTTAATTATGCATTTTTAAGCCGTGCTATTTGATTTTCAACATCTGTTAAATGACCGATTTTAAGCCACACTCTGGCTCCTTCACTGCCTGCTGTTGCTTTAATTTCGCTGTTAGGCGGCACTCTTAACCAGCTGTGCTGTACTAATGTATCGCCTTGCTCTTCAAGCGAGCCCTCAAGTACTAAAAGCTCGCCCCCACCTAAGGCGTTTAACGATATTTCACTGTTAGGTGCAAATGCTAAAATACTCACCTCTTCAAAGGCATCTTTATAAAGAGAAACTACATTTACATTACTAAACTCAGGGTGAGGAACACTGCACATGGTATTAGTTTGCAAGCGAACATGCTCTCTATCCTCTGGCTGAAACTGCCATAATTTCACAAATATAACGCACCCGTTTTCAGAGCTTGGTGTATGTTTTGACTCAGGCGGATTGCGAATATAAGAGCCCTTGGGGAAATCACCATGTTCATCTTGAAAAACACCTTCAAGCACAATAAATTCTTCACCGCCGGTATGTGTATGGGCAGAAAAATGGCTGTTTGGCGCATAACGTACAATGCTGGTTGCGCGTGCAACCTCATTGCCCACTCTATCAAGTGGACGCCTATCAACACCCGCCATCGGTGAGGCTATCCATTCTAACGATTCGCTATGTACAACAACACGTTCGCTAAAATCAGCTGCAATTTTCATATTTGACTCCATATCTAAACAGCAATGCTTGGACGTTGAGCGACCTTTTCTTGCCATGCTATTAAATGTGATAGCTCACTAGGAATAGCTATTTTTGCAAAGCCTGCAAACACCAGGCCGGCGTACAAAGTAATATCTGCAACACTGAAATTCTCACCAGCAACATAAGCAGAGTTGGCTAACACTGTATTAAAATAAACAAAGCCTTGGCGCGCTTTTTCACCTTGCTTTTCTCCCCAAGCAACATTTTGATAGGTTTCAAGCGCTGGGCCTAAACCATCCGTTGCATGATGAAAGTAAGTAGCGACAGCATCAAGAACCATTGACTCCGCACGCTTTTGCATCATATTAATCACCGCGCGTTCTTTTGCCTCAACACCTGTTAATGAAGGGCCAGCAAAAGCGGTATCAATATATTCAGTAATCGCGGTGCATTCTGCGATGAACGTTCCATCATCTAGCTCTAAAACAGGTACGCCTGCTAAGGGGTTTTTAGCTAAAAAAGCCTCAGTACGGTGCTCACCATTTAATAAATCGACAGCAACAAACTCTACTTTATCAGTCGCCTTTTTTTCAGCAAGCGCAATACGGACACGTAATGGATTAGGAAAGTTTTCTACATCATAAATTTTCATAATTATCTCTTTATATTTTTAATCACAGTTTGAGCTAATACTGGCAAGAATAAATTACCTACCTACTGGTAGGTAATTTATATTAAGATCTCGACCTTTGCAAACTAAAAATAAAAGAGCTTGAAAATAACTACCTACTGGTTGATAATTTTTTGCAGCGATATGAAGGAAGTTTAAAATGACAAAAAAAGCAGCCCTGTTAAAAGCAGCAGAAAACAAAGTTAGACTTGGTGGCTATAGCAATTTTAGCTTTAGAGAGTTGGCCAATGAAATTGGTATTAAAAGTGCCAGTGTACATTATCACTTTCCAACTAAAGCTGATTTAGGTGCAGAGCTTGCGCATCAATATACCGATGCCTTTATCGCTGTACTTGGTGAACCGGAGGCACACAAAGCAAACGGTAAAAACCCTATTGATATTTACACTCAGTTATTTAGAAATGCACTGGTGATTGATAAAAAAATGTGTTTATGTGGCTTGCTCGGCGCAGAAAGCGACAGCCTACCTGATAAAGTGCGGGTTGAAGTTCAGCGGTTTTTTAATAAAAATTTAGCTTGGTTAACCCAAGCACACGCTGTGAATGGTGAAGAAAACCCTGCTCGCGCGGCAATACAAACAGTGAGCTTATTAGAGGGTGCGATGATGATTAGTAAAACCCTAGATGATATCAGCTACTTCGAACAAGCCACTTTTTAGCGATTGGCGATCAAGTATAAAAAAGCGAGCCTTCATAAGGCTCGCTTTTACATTTTTAAGATTACGATTTATTAAGCCGTACGCACTTTATGCTTTGAATGCACAACAGCTAATACAATAAACCCTATAACAGCCACCGCTGCACCAATCGGTTTACCTAAATCACTTGATAAGTTTAACCCTATTGCCGCGGTCATTATGTATGACAAGGTCACTGCTGTAGCGATTACTGCTGGTATACTAGTGATCCAGTGGAATGTACCACGGTCAAATAAGTACTTGGTCGCAAGCCACAACACACTGGTAGAAAGCAGCATATTTGAGAATGCGAAGTAGCGCCAAATTACAGAGAAATCGAGCTTAGTCATAAAGTAGGCAATGGTTAAAATAGGGATTGCTAGCAATAAACGATTACGTAAACTTTGCGGAATACTGAACGCATCAACCACGGTTAAGCGCAGTGAACGAAACGCCGTATCGCCTGAGGTAATAGGGAAAACAGCAACAGCAATAATTGCCATAATACCGCCAAATACACCTAAGTAGCTGTTTGCAATATGGTTAACCACCAAACCTGGACCGCCTAAATCAAGCATAGCTTTTAAACCCGCATAGCCTTCAGGGAATGCAGCAATACCCGCTAATGCCCAAACACAACCTACAATGCCTTCACACATCATCGCACCATAATAAACTGGGCGTACGTATTTTTCGTTGGTTAAACAACGGGCAATAATAGGTGCTTGCGTTGAGTGAAAACCACTAATAGCACCACAGGTAATGGTTATAAATAGCAGCGGCCAAGTGGGCAGCCCATCAGGATTTGGTGCTAAGAAGTCATGAGCGTGATCAGCCTCAAAGTATGCTAAAAAGTCGCCCGCTACTGGTAAATGCGGTGCGTTTATTAGCAGTGATACCGCAATAGCTACTGTCATTACAATCATTAACAAACCAAAAATAGGGTAAAACTTAGTGATGATTTTATCAATGGGTAATAACGTGGCTAAAAAGTAGTAAGCTAAAATAGCCAAAACCCAAAAGGTATTATTTGCAAATATTGTATCCTTAAATATATCAAGGTTACTTAATAATCCTGCCGGGCTCATAATAAATACAACACCAACAAAAAATAGTAGCATCGCAGTAAAAATAAGCATAAAGCCTTTAAATACAACGTTGTAGTAGTGCCCTGCTATTTCCGGTAAGCTTTTACCGTCTTCTTTTATACTCATTACTCCTGAGAAGAAGTCGTGTACAGCGCCACCCAAAACATTACCAAGCACAATCCATACAAGCGCAACCGGACCATATAATGCACCCAATATTGGGCCAAATATGGGGCCTACGCCTGCTATATTTAAAAATTGAATCAAAAATGCACGAACAGGGTGAATTGCAACGTAATCAACACCTTCGCTAAAGCGTTTTTGTGGTGTGTCGACCGTTGAATCCATGCCCGCTTGCTTTTCAACAAACGGGCTATAAAACTTATAGCCTAATATTAAAATAGTTAGGCAAATAAAAAAGATGATCATAAAGCACGCTTCTCTTTTTGTATGTGTGTATAGGGCCAAGTATTGCAGCCCAAATTTTAAAATAACAATTGAACGTAGCATATGAAAAAGCACGCAACAATGAGACGTTTGGCTAATGCTCTGGCAAAATCAAATTTATTTAAAAAAATAAAACTAAGTAACAGCATAAGTTACTTATAAAAAAACGTTAAAAGTGCTTATATTGCGACTAAAATCTATACGCCAATTTACAACAATAGCTACACCTGAATGATTAATTAGCCTACGATAAACATTATTACTACTTTTAATGTACTGCCGTTGGCCTACGTGGCTTTATAAAAAACAAGGATGCCCTCAATGACACAGTTTACTACGCCCGATTTATACGATGAACATCGCGACCATGTGCAAGTCGCTGACAGTGGCTTGCAACACTTTGGTAATAAAACTCTCTTTTATGGTCAAGTAGTGACTGTCACCTGCCCAGACGATAACTCGTTTGCTGGCAACATATTACATGAAAATGGTGAAGGCAAAGTGTTGGTTGTGGATGGCTTTGCTAGTAAGCGTTTTGCCTTCATTGGCGATATGATTGCAGAGCGAGCCCTAAAAAATGGCTGGCAAGGCATTATTATTAATGGTTGCTGCCGCGATATTGAAATTCTTGCCACGCTTGATTTACCCGTGATGGCGCTAGGCGCTACGCCGCGCTGCACCACTAAGCGCGGTTTAGGTGCCAAAGATCACCCGGTTAATATGTTAAACACCACAATTAATACCGGTGATTGGGTGTATGCTGATGTCAATGGATTAATTATTAGTAATAAAGCCTTGTTTTGAACAATCAAAGTGACTGTTCGCGATAAAAAAAAGCAGCTCGAAAGCTGCTTTTTATAAAATCAAACAATAAGGTTTTACATTAAAGTGCTAACCATACATCGGTTACGCCTGGCTTGTTCCCTTGAGTCCACCATTTAGCTTGGTACTTATTACCTTGATAAGAAACTTCATCACCACTGTTATAAATAGCCGTTGGCTGCCAAACTTCGACACCCGTACCATCTGTAGGTTGTGTTGTTGCTTCCCATGCACCACCTAAATCAGGACGCTCGCCTTGAGTCCACCACTTTGCTTTATATTCAACGCCGTTATAAGTGACGACATCGCCACCAACGTATGCAACACTCGCATCCCAGCTTCCTGTAGGTGGATTTGTAGTATCACCATTTGTCACTGTTACGCTAAAGCTTTGCGTTGTGGTTAATGCGCCATCACTGACTGCAACTGAAACAGTGAAGTTTGTATCTGTATCTACAGCGCCTGCCTCAATACTTACATTTGCACCGCTGCCCACTAACGTTAAGCCTGCTGGTACTGTCCACGTATATGTAAGCGCATCGTTTTGTGCATCCTTTGCAACTACAGCAACACTTGCTGATGCGCCTTCTTCTACACTAACATTAGCAATTGCATTAACACTTGGAGCTGTGTTACCGCCACCTGATGTCGGCGCAATAACATTAACAACAACATCACGATTTACTGTTGCTTGACCATCTGATACTGCAACGGTTGCAACATACTGTGTATCTGTAGTCACTGTTGGCGCATTAATAACCAGTGATGATGTATTTTGTCCAGATACTACTAGCGCGCTATCAGCACTCCAGCTAAAGCTCAGTGGATCGTTATCTGCATCGGTTGCAGAAGCCGTTACTGTGATGCTCTCGCCTGAATTAACAGACACAGATGAAGACACTGAAACAACCGGTTTTTTATTACTTGGCGGCGCAACTACGCCCCCTAAGCCATCATGCATTGCATTTAGAATGTCACCATTGTCAGCATCAATTTCCCATGCAAATAAACCGCCTAAATTATGCTGATTAACATACGCGCCTTTGGCCAGCACAGACTCACGACTATCATAGGTGATCAGTTTACCAGTTGAGCGATTCCATAGATAAGCGGCTTGTGCTTGCTCATCATAACCCACTTCAAAACCATTAATACCTGTGCCTGCCGCACCAATCATATTGGCTTTAACGCCCTTGTAATCAATAACTCCATCTTCCCATACACCTTGTGCCGTGGAGCCTTTTAACGGGCCATTACCAGGGGCGGTCATTGGGTTACCATCAATCGCTGCATTTTGCGGGTAAACACCTTCCCAACCACGGCCATACATGGCTGTGCCCACGACGATTTTTTTCGATGGTACATTTTGCGCAAGTAACAGCTGTACTGCATTATCGGTGGTATAAGCAGGGCCTTTACGAGGTTCGCCATTTTCATCAAGCCCAGTGCCATTACATTGACCAACACTCATGTGCTCGCCACAGTAAAGTGCAGTTTGATGACCGGTTACGTTACTCCATGCGCCATAAAAGTCATAGGTCATGGCAAAAATGTAATCCATGTACTGGCTTGCGGCTTGATAATCTACATCTTCAATTTTATCGTAACCAGCACCAATGGCTGAGGTTAACTCGTAAGTACGACCCGTTTCTGCTTCTAGTTTATCAAGCATAGCGCGCAGCTCTTGCATAAGCGCCACATAGGCTGGGCCATCGTTAATTGGATCGCCAATATCAGGATTGGGGCCGTCACCACCTGGGAATTCCCAGTCAATATCAACACCATCGTAAAACTTCCAGGTTCTTAAAAACTCTTCCATTGAGGCAACAAAGGTGTCGCGGTTTGCTTTATTAGTAAAACCACCAAATGGGTCTGATAACGTCCAACCACCTACAGATGGTAAAATTTTAATATCTGGGTAGCGCTGTTTTAGTGCCATTAACTGCGAGTAAGTACCACGAATGGGATCTTTAGCATCAACCCCTGGCAATGCTTTTTGTACTGCGGCCCATGGGTCGTGAATAACCACTTCGTAATCTGCAGAGCCCGCACAGGCTGTTTCCAGTGCGCGCTTAGGACCGCCAGTTAACGACGCATTTTCACCACAAATTGGAATGAAGCCATACAAAATATGACTCAGGTTTTGTGCTGGCATATTCGTTACATCGTAATCACGGCCATAGATCCCCCACTCAACAAAGTAAGCGCCCGTCACTAAATCTTGCTTAACGCCAATATCACGGTTATTTGGGTCAACATCCATAGGTAATGGTGCTAAATGTCCGCCGTCAGTGTCAGCAATTACAATTGGCTTACCCGCACTTCTCGCACAGGTCGTGCTGCCTTCACATAGTTCAACATACATTGTATGGCGGCCTGCTTTATCATAAGGGAATGAAATAGTGCCACTTTTAGAACCAGCAGCAAGCGTGCCCTCATTCACTAGCATGTCATCAAAGTACACTTTATAGCTATCGCCGCCATCACCGCTCCACGCACTCCATTCAATGTTGATATTAACTTGCTCAACACGGGTAACCAGCTGTTTGTAAGAGCCGTTTCCCTCAAGGTCTACCTCAACAAACGAATATTGCTGTGGCTCCCAATTAATACTTGGTGTAGAAGGCGCTGCCGATACAGAACCGGCAAATAGTGCAACACCCATAGCTGCGGTTAATTGTTTAATATTCATATTTCTCTCTTATCTATTTTTAATGTGATTATTTTGGTTTAATAAGTTTGAACTACAAAACTTAGGCTTTTAGTTACAGTGTTTTCCATACATCGGCTTGTCCTGGCGTATCGCCTTGAGTCCACCAATTAGCGCGATAGCGCTGTCCTTGATAGATTATTTCTGCGCCCGCTTGATAGGCTTTGTTAATACTCCATGCTGCTGGATTAGGACCCTCCTCAACAAGCTCCCACGCACTTGAACTATCGGGCTGCTGACCTTGATTCCACCATTTAGCTAAGTAAACACGCTCTTGAAAACTCACTTTATCTGTTGCTTGATAAACCTCAGTAGTGCTCCAAGGCGCTATAGCAGGATCATTGATAACGCTGTCATTAACGGTGACAACAAACTCGGTTTGGGTCGTTAATTGGCCATCAGAAACAGATACCACAACGGTATAATCTGTAGGTGTTGAAACTTCAGGTGAAATTAAGTTGATATTGGCATCGCTACCGGTAAAACTCAGTGGTGCCGGTACTGACCAAGTATAAATTAACGCATTTTGCTCATCATCAAACGCATGTAAATGCACAGCCGTGGTGGTGTTTTCATCAACTACTAGGTTTTCTGGCTTACTAACAATAGGCGCTGTATTATCAGGGGTGCCCTGCACGCTTAATGTATAAGTGTAATTTGGATTGCTTCCATAGACTTGGTTTGTTAGTACATCAGCGCTGTTAAATACAACATCACCAACTTGATTTTGCACACCAATCTGCACTAAATGCGCATAATCAAGGTTAAGTTGTGACGCCAACACTTGCTGCCAATTTGCTTGATTATCGGCATTGATCTTAAGTTGTTGGTTGATTACCTCTTGGCCTGTTTCATCAAATAAGCGAGCCCATACGGTGTCGCCAACAATGGCATTTTGCCCTTGACGTACAAAGTACCCAAGGCTTGCCCACGCATTAGGATTGGTTGGAGCTGCGTCGTTTACAATATTTATATCACTACAGTTATAAAAGCCTTCACCCACAACATCGTTTCGTTGCCAGCGGCTGTACAAAATAGCATCGCCGCTGCGCCCTTGTGGAATAGCCACACTCATTTGATAATAACGCTCACCATCGGTGTCTTTAATCACGTCAACATTTTGATGCTCCTGAACTAGCTCTAAGTCTTGCCAGGTCAATACATCAGTAGCGGCATTAAAAGTTGGCTTAGTTAAGTAAAACTGCCAAAAGCTGGGGTTATGTGGTGTTGATGCAAGGTAACGAACTTGAATTTCACCATTAGCATTGGGCACTACGTCACTACGTTGCCAATGTGGTGATGGTAAATCCATACCCCGTTTGGCTGTATCGCCACCAGCACATAAAGTGCCGTTTGGTACACTGGCCTCAACTGCGGTTTGATTTAAATAGTCAGGAGTATTAACAGAAAATTCAATCGCTTGCACAAACTGCACCGTGCCCGATTCTAAATATGCTGCTCGACAAGCAAGGTTAGGAATATTTGTGCCATCTTCTGGCCACCAGTACCCGCCATCAACTTGACAAATTGCTTGGCGCGCTTTAGGACTATCCATATAACCATGTGCTTGCACTTGCGGTGCTAGTGTACTGAGTAGTAAACCACTAGTAATTGCAGATAGCGTAATCGTGTTAAGTTTAATTGATGCCATTATTTTATCCTTTCTAAGACTCAATACATGGGGCAAGCTCAGGCCTACCCCTCATTGTTTTTGAAAATTACAGGCTACAACTTAGGGTCCAATCAGCCGTTACACCCGGCTCAGACGTTGTCCACCACTTGGCTTTGTATATCGCGTTGTTATGAGACATTAAGTCACCTGCTGCGGCATGGCTTGGGTTGCCCGCCCAGTCTGTTTGAGGGAAATTTGGATAAACAGGAATCGTGGCTATATCAACTCCTTCACACGTACCTACAGGGTCACCGCCACCGTTATCTGGATTGCCCGTGCCATCACCCGGTGTTGCACCTGGTAGCATTGGGTATTCAGCTTTGAATGCGTAAGTTTTTCCATCTTTTTCAATGGTAAAGTTGCTAGGCCCAGTGATTGGCATGTAGTACATCACTTGTGCATTCACAGTTGCACCAGCGCTAAAGTCTTTTGGTTGACCGCCCCATTCATTGTTCAGTGTGATTGAGAAACGGTGGAACTCGTTCTCAAAACCGCCAATATTATTACCCGCTGCGTTCGAGCCATTTACTTCTACTGCCATGCCCAGTTTTTCTTGTGCATTCCAGTTGGATTTAAAAATAGCGGAGGTTGATACCGGTACATCAAATGAAATTTTTGCACCGCTTAAATCAAGGCTTGAGTTATTGGTAAACGCAAATGTTGGGCTGATTGGGTAGTTATCATCACCGACAGGGAAATCTTTGGCTTCAAATGTGATATCTACTGCTTCAGCAGGCACTGTAAAATTAGGGTTACCCGCGTGAACATCATAAGCAACACCACTTTGATTAAACTTGTCATAGGCAAGTGAGGTTAAAGTCGACCCCATGAAGTACTCGCCTTTTGCTGAGTCGTAATCAAAATCACCAGCAAGCTCCCAGAACATGATACCGCCAAGGCCGTTGTTAATAACATAATCAACTTTAGAGGCCATCGACTCTTCATCTTCTATCGACAGAAATACTTTTTTATCGGCATTCCAAAGCCAAGGTGCGACGGCAACACTGTCGTAATAACGTGTGTAAGAACCTGTTAAGCGATCGTCAGCATCGGTATCGGGGGTTAAGCCATACACTTCGAGGTAAGAGCCAACAATACCATTTTCGAGATTTTTAGCGTGCCATAAAGGATTTGAACCGGCGGGCATTTCTTGACCTGCGTCGTTCTTATCGTGCCAAAGGTTATCAATACCTAATGCACCATTACCACACTTGTTCTTTTCACCAACCCCTGTACCTGTGGCACAATCAGCTTGGTTTGGTAAAGCCGCTTGACCCCATAGACCATTAGTTCCGCCCGACACATCTTTAAAACCTCGAGTATAATAAGGAATACCGATATTAATTCGACCGGCAGCCATTGCCCCTCGGAAATAACGAACCGCCCAATCGGTGTTTAAGTAACCAATCCCTTCAAATTCTTTAGTGCCGTATACGTTCCATTGTGTCAGTTCTGAGTCTAAACCGGTGTCAAACAAGGCAGCATTGTGCCCTACATGTGAGTTCCATGCGCCATGTAAGTCGTAAGACATAATGTTTACATAATCCAGATATTTAACCGCTTGAAAGGTTTCCATACCTCGTAATAAATAACCAGAAGATGGAGACGCAATAGTGAGTAAATAGTGCTTACCTGCTGCTTCACCTGCACGGTCTAGCTCTTCACGTACTTTTTTCATTAGCACTTGGTATGAGGCATTCAATCCTGCACGGCGCGCGTTGGATATAGGAAAATCATCGGGGTGACCTGAGTCGTTCATTGAAGATGGGTATTCATAATCAATATCAACGCCGTCAAATCCATATTTTTCAATAAACTCAACGGTGCTTTTTGCAAATGCATTAATACCTTCATAATTGACTGAGCCATCAGCATGGGTGGTCATGGTATAAAAGCCACCACTTTCAACGCGGCCGGTTTCATCAAAATACCCCCCCGTTTCAGCCCAGCCACCTACCGATACCAAGGTTTTAACGTGTGGGTGTTGTTTTTTATATTTATTTAAAAGATTAAAGTGCCCTTTGTATGCAAACTCAGGATCCATTTCAGCGCCAATAACGCCTGGCCATTCCATGTTTGTGGCAGGATTATTTGCTGAATTTGGATCGCCAATAGATACTTTATTATTGGCATCAACATGCGCAAAGGCATAATTAATATGAGTAATTTTATCCCATGGAATATCATTAACTAGATAACTTGGTTGGTCATTAGCACCATTTCGCCAACTAGTAAAATAACCAATAACACGACGCGGGTGGTCAGCTCCCATAACTTCACGACCATCAGCATCATACACAGTACAATAAGGCGTATTAACACCGGGGGTTTGATATAACCCTTGTGGTTGACAATCAGTTACACCACTGCCGGGCGCTGCAGAGTCAACAACATTTAGGGTTTTTGTGGTTTGTGCTGTAGCCCCTTCGTTATCAGTCACTGTAAGTGTAAAGCTGGCTTGCCCAAGAGCTGTAGCCTGCCATGTATACTGACTAGTTGCTGATGTCGCTTGATGAGTATCATCACCATTTATAGCAAAATTAAGCGCGGTGATCTCACCATCGCTATCGCTACCTGAAAGCTCAAACACAACTTGTGAACCCACAATTAGCTGTTCAGGTAAGGTACTCAATGAAATTGATGCAACGGGTACTTGATTAACAGGATTAGTAACGTCATCTGCAACTGTTAAGGTATTGATGATTTGTAATGACTGCGCACCTTGATCATCCGTTGCAATTGCACTTATTTGATGAGAACCCGCCACAGCTTGCCAATCAACGCTGTAAGGTGATGAAGTATCTGCAGCTAGAAAAATACCATCAACAAAAAACTCAACGGTGGTTACCTCTCCATCGTTATCAATTGCTTGCGCCGATATGACAACGCTGTCTTTATCGGTTAGTTGAAAACCGTCTGCAGGCATTAACTCGGTAATTACTGGAATTTCATTATCAATGACAGCGTTGTCACATACACCCAAAATTTTCCAATCTTTATAATCACCAGCATTCTCCACTGGATTGGCTTGCGTCCACCAGCTAGCTTCATACGCTGTGCTTTGCGCTTGCACTTGATCTCCAGTAACGTGTGTCTTGCCTGTTTGCCACTGTTCTAACGCACTGCAATCAATAGACGCGTGTACATTTAAACTAAGAAAACTAAACGATAAAGCACTTAGATTAAAGGCATTTGTTATTATTTTACGTGAGCTCATTGGCTCCTCCATTAACGATGTTTATACTCATTATTTTTTACCTTTCAGGTACAAACTTAACATGGATATCGTAAATATCAAGAAAATAATGCACAAATAACAAACAAAATAAATACAAAATAGTTACATTGCAAAATTAACTAATTATTTATTACTATAAAATTAAGAAGGGATATTCCATAAAAAAGCCCAGCATTGCTGGGCTTTGAATGTCTAAGGGGTAAACGTTTTATTCAGAAAATGAAACCGTAATAATATTCGAACATACGTTTTCAGATACGCATAACTGATAGTCGTATGCCGGTAATGTTGCGTTACGCACATAATCACGGTAACGGCCATTATCTGATACGGTATCTACTAGTTCGCCATTTCGGTATAGGCTAAGTGACTCAGCCCCTACTTCTGCCCAGTTTAACTCAACACGCATAGTATCAAGACGTGACTTGTTAGCGCGTTTTAAACTCAATTCAATTTCAACATCACTAACAACCACTGTTTGAGTGAATGTATCTGAGTTATTTTCACTATCCGTTACGGTTAATTCAACCTCATAACTTCCTGACTGAGCGTAAACATGTGTAGGATTTGGGTTTGTTGATGTTGAACCATCACCAAAGTTCCAGCTCCACTGTGAAATGTCATCATTTACATCACGACTTGTATCTACAAATGTAGCAGTTAAACCTTGTGCTGAAACACTAAAGCCAGCTTGTGGTGGTTGTGGGCTTACCTCACCAATAGCGCTAAATGTAAGTGACCAACCATTGATATTACCCGTATCTGCACCAGCTGTATCTTCAACATGAAGTGTCCAATCTCCGGTTGCCACTTCAGAATTAAATACGCTTGATGTAAATGACTTAACAATATCGTCTGCACTGCCACCTTCATTGCTTTGTAAAGTTACTTCTGTACCTTGCGCTGAAATAAGCGTAAGTACTAAGTCACCAGACCAAGTATGCGTAATATCTACATCAGCAGTGGTGCCAAAAATAGTTAAATCATCAGCAACCGTAATAACTGAGCTTGCGCCCTCTGGAGAATTATCTGGAATAGCGATGTTTTCATCACTGCTGTAAGTAAAGTCATTTAAACCAGCAGGTTGAAGCATTAAGCTAACAGTTTGTTCTTTAACTTGCTCTTCAGTTGTTGCGGTAACAGTAAAGTCGTAATTTCCCCACTGAGTATCGCTGTTAGTTGCAACCGTTAGAACAACTTCATCGCCCGGACGAGCGGTAGTTGCGCTTAGTGATGCATCGGTAAGATCTGAAGCTAAAGCCAGTGAAACGTCACCTTCCCATTGTGCAATTGAGCCAATCGTAAAGGTATAAGTAACCGTATCACCTACAGTCGCTTGCTGAGAAACCGGCGATACAGATAATTTAAAGCCTGGAGTTGGATCAGCATCAATTAGCGCTTGGTTAACATTTAGGCGTGTACCTGCAACCGTTTTACCATTTAATGCCGCATTAGCATCACCACTAGACATAAGTAATTCTTTAAGCTCTAGTGTTGTTAAATCAGGATTAACTGAAAGTACAAGTGCAGCAGCACCAGCTACATGCGGTGTTGCCATAGATGTACCTGAATAAGTAGCATAGCTATTACCAGGAACGGTCGACAAAATACCTGAGCCAGGTGCGCCCATATCAACACTTGTTAGGCCCCATTGAGAAAAGCTAGACATATTATCTCTGCTATCAGTACTAGCTATCGATAATACGTTGTCGTTTTCATAATTAGATGGGTAGTGTGGATTTTGATCGTTATCAACCGCATCGTTACCCGCAGCAGCAACAAATAAAATATCAGCTTGCTCACTAGCCGTAATCGCATCAGCTAACGCTTGGCTAAAACCACCGCCGCCCCAGCTATTATTTAACACACGCAGATTAACACCCGCATTTTTAAGGCCAACCATGTAATCGATACACTTAATAGCACCAGAGGTAGAACCTGTACCATCTGCGGCTAAAAACTTACAACCAACAATAGAAACATCATGGTTTACACCAACAACACCGACACCATTGTTACCACTGGCACCGATTGTACCCGATACGTGTGTACCATGGCCTTCGTCATCCATCGGATCACCAACATCAGTAATTGCATTAATACCGTGAACGTCATCAATGTAACCGTTTCCGTCATTATCGATACCATCACCGGCAATTTCACCACTGTTTACCCACGCGTTCGCAGCTAAATCAGGGTGACTATAATCAACACCCGTATCAATAACACCTACTACAACATCACGACTACCTGTAGAGATTGACCATGCTTCTGGTGCATCAATATCGGCATCAGCCGTGCCACCAGTTTGGCCTTCGTTGTTTAAGCCCCATAAATCATCAAAACGAGGGTCATTAGTTGCGCTTGCTATGCTCACTCGGTAATCAGGCTCAACATACTCAATAGCTTGATGCGATTTTAAGCGCTCAATTGCTTCTTTAGCGCTCATTCCTGATATTTTAAATTTTGCGAGGCGGCCAGAAAATAACGAGGTGAAGTTATCATCAATTTCATCGTTATTTAGATCAGATATTTTGGCTTTTACTAACGAACGAGCTTGCTTACGCATTTCCGGCGAAGCATTCTTTTTATACTTAACAATAATCGAGTCACTGCTCGCAGTTACTTTTTGAGTTGTACTGTTAACATCAGGCAATTTAGCCGCAGCTAAACAAGGTAAAAGTGCAAGTGTAATAATAGATAATTTTGTTTTCATTGTTCTATCCGTAATTAAGTTAACTTAGCTTTACTAAGCGAAATATTTACGTTTATGAATTTAAGTAATCACGTGGCAAGCGTTAAGAAAACGGGTAATCAGTCACTAACTCAAGTAAAAAAAGCAAAATCAGGAACAAAACCATTATTTTTAACTAGAAATACAGTAAAAAAAACATTAATAGCAGCCAT